>DASWKT010000042.1:0-1733 GCA_036396515.1 Anaerolineales bacterium
CACTACACTATATACGGGAAAGATATTCCGATATTCCATTCATCTTCATCTCTGGCACGATGGGTGAAGATGCCGCCATCCAGGCTCTTACAGAAGGAGCAACCGATTATGTGCTTAAGCAAAAACTTTCACGCCTCGCTCCGGCCGTCCTGCGGGCATTGCGCGACGCTGAGAACCGGGCAGAGCGCAGGCGCGCGGAAGAAACCCTGCGTGAGAGCGAGGAGCGTTTCCGCGCCGTTGCCAACTCGGCGAACGACGGGATTATTTCAACGAATAGCCAGGGGATAATGTTCTATTGGAACAAGACAGCACATGCAATGTTTGGTTATACCGATGATGAAATCCTGGGTCAATCGCTGATCATGCTGATGCCTGAACGCTATCAGGAGAAATATCAAGATGTGCTGAAACATTGGTTTACGAACTACGAAAACCGTCAGTTAAGCAAAACTGTGGAAGCAGTTGGGCGCAGAAAAGATGGTAGCGAATTTCCGATCGAATTGTCAGTTGGAAGCTGGAACACGCGCGAAGGCACTTTTTTCACGGGGATCGTTCGCGATATCACCGAGCGTAAGCATCATGAACTTGAGCGCGAAGCGATCATATCCGTCAGCAAGGCATTGCGCCAGGCAACAACAAGAACTGAGATCCTCACTGTTATTCTGGATCAATTGGTGGAGTTGTTTGAGGCAGATGGCTCCATGCTGGGACTACCCAATCAGATCGTTGGGGGAATCACGGTTGAGATGGGGCGCGGGGTTGTCGGTGAAAGATTTACCGGCTTGAATATTCCACAGGGTGAGGGTGTCAGCGGATGGGTGATCTCGAACAAGAAGCCTTATCTGAACAATAATGCGGATATCGATTCGCTGTTCTATCATTCAGACCTGCTCGGCGACTCTCATTGCGTGGCATCCGTCCCATTAATCGCACAGGAGCGGGCGATTGGCGTCTTGTGGATCGCCCGAAAGAATGACATAACAGAACAGGATGCGCGTTTGCTCAATGCCATTGCGGATATCGCGGCAAATGCAATCCATCGTGTTACGCTTTATGAGCGGACCGAACAGCAGTTGCATCACCTGATCGCCTTGCACCAAATCGATATTGCCATCAGCACCAACTTTGATATAAGCGTCATACTCAATGTCATTTTGAATAACGTGAGAGACGAACTTGAAGTGGATGCCGCCAGTATCCTGTTGCTGGACCCTGTTACCCACACTCTTGACTATGCCGCAGGTATCGGATACAGAGCGCGTGGTATCGAACAATCCCACGTTAAACTTGGGGATGGATACGCAGGTACCGCCGCCTTGGAATATCGCACCGTTTCCTGCCCGGACCTGCGGGTGGCGCGTGGGACTTTTAGCCGCTCCTCGCTGTTGGCAGATGAAGGGTTCGTCTCACATTATGCCACCCCCCTGTTGGCTAAGGGGCAGGTCAAAGGCGTGTTGGAAATCTTCCATCGAAAAACACTTGAGCTTGAATCGGAATGGATCAGTTACTTTGAAACCCTCGCCACTCAGTCCGCCATCGCGATTGAGAGTGCATCATTATTCGAAAACTTACAACGATCCAATATCGAACTCACGCTGGCCTATGATGCCACCATCGAGGGCTGGTCGCGCGCGCTGGATTTACGCGACAGAGAGACGGAAGGTCACACCCAGCGCGTGACTGAGATGGTTTTGAAACTTGCCGAGAAAATGGGGATGAGCGACGCGAAAAAA
>DASWKT010000043.1:0-5562 GCA_036396515.1 Anaerolineales bacterium
CCGCCAACTCCCTCGCCTCTGTGGAAGCTCTCTAAGCAGGCAGGCGTGGATTTTGCTGTGGGAGGCTTGCCCTTCAACGAACCCTCTAACGGCACAGATGCGCCGTGGGATTATTTGCCGCTTCTGCGCATGAAACAACGCTACGAAAGCGCAGGGTTCAATCTCGCTGTCATTGAAGTCCGCCCGCCGCTGAATAACGCGAAGCGCGGGTTGCCGGGCGGTGACGAAGAAATCGCAACCGTCTGCACGCTTATCGAAAATATGGGGCGGCTGGGCATCCCAGTCTGGTGTTATGAATGGATGACCGACTTCAATTGGATGCGCACCAACACCAGTACAATCTCGCGTGGCGGCTCGGTGGTCACGAGTTATGACAACGCATTGATGAAAGATGCGCCTCCCACCGAGAATGGTCCCATTAGCGAAGAGAAACTTTGGGAGACACTCGAGCATTTCCTGAAAACCGTTTTGCCCGTTGCAGAAAAATGGAATGTCAAACTTGCCATGCACCCCGATGACCCTCCGCTCTCGCCCATTCGCGGTGTTGGACGCATCATGCGGAGTATTGAAAATTATCAGCGTTTGCTGGATATTGTCCCTAGCCCCATGAATGGCATCACCTTGTGTCAGGGTAACTTCACACTGATGACGGACGACCTGCCCGGTGTGATACGTAACTTTGGCAGACAGAATAAAATATTTTTTGTCCATTTCCGCGATGTGCGCGGCACAGCGGAAAAATTTGAAGAGACCTGGCACGATGCAGGCAAGACCGACATGCTGGCCTGCATGCAGGCCTATAAAGATATAAATTTTGAAGGCGTGTTACGTCCCGATCATGTGCCAACCGTGGAGGGCGATAGCAACGAAAACGCCGGTTATTCGTCGTTTGGACGGCTCTATGCCATTGGATACATTCGCGGTCTGCGGCAAGCGGTCTACGCCCGGGTGGAATGAACTATGAAAATCGCAGTAACTGGGAGCAGTGGCCGTGTGGGGAAGGCGATTGTCGAAATGGCTTTGGCTCAAGGCAACAGTGTTGTATGTATTGATCGTGTTAAGCCGAATAATAATTCGCGTCAGCCCGACCTCGATTACATTCAGGCTGACCTGAGGGATTACTCTGCCTTTGAGACCGCCTTGCGAGGTTGTGACGCATTGGTGCACATGGCAGCAATCGCGGCACCCGGCCATCATCCGGATCACGAAGTGCATAACAACAATGTTACGGGTAGTTACAACGCGCTGCGGGCTGCGGTTGAAGTTGGCATCCAACGGGTATGCCAGGCTTCCAGCGTGAATGCGACCGGACTTGCCTACAGCCGTTGGCCGCGCTTCGATTATTTTCCGCTGGATGAGGAACATCCCACGTACAACGAAGACCCGTACAGCCTGTCCAAATGGATCTGCGAAGAACAAGCCAACTCGTTTGCGCGGCGTTATGAAGGGATGACTATTTCAAGCATGCGCTTCCATTGGGTCGTGCCAGAACGCGCTGCTGCGGTACAAGCCAGAGGATACAGCCAGACCAACGCGGGGGTTAAAAATCTGTGGGCATATACCCGCTTCGATTCTGCCGCGCAGGCCTGTCTGCTCTCTCTTACCGCCGACTTCAAAGGGCATGAGGTGTTTTACATTACCGCACCCGATACCATCGTCGATACGCCCTCGCTCGAACTTAAACAAGAATTCTTTCCTGATGTACCGGTGCGCGGCGACTTGAGTGGCCATAAGAGTTTTTTTAATTCCAGCAAGGCCGAGCGATTACTCGGCTGGAAACATGATCAATAAAGGAGGATGTCAATGCAATACCGATCGTTTGGAAGAATGGGTTGGAAGGTGAGTGACATTGGTTATGGGATGTGGGGTCTGGCTGGATGGACTGGCTCAGATGATGAAGAGTCGCTGGGATCTTTGCATCGCGCTGTTGAACTCGGCTGTAATTTCTTCGATACAGCCTGGGCCTATGGTCGTGGACATAGCGAAAAACTTTTGGGTCAATTGGTGCGTGCTTATCCCGACAGGAAGTTGTACGTGGCCAGCAAGATCCCGCCAAAGAATTCTAAATGGCCCGCCGAGCCCGAGTATTCTCTGGACGATTGCTATCCGCCTGAACACATTCGGAAATATGTGGAGAGTAGTTTGAAAAACCTGGGGCTGAGTCAAATGGATTTAATCCAGTTCCATACCTGGGATGATTCCTGGGCAGCAGATACGCGCTGGCAGCGCGCGCTCGACGATCTCAAACAGGAGGGGCTGATTCTAGCCGCAGGCATCAGCATTGACCGATGGGAGCCTGCAAACGCCATTCAAGCTCTGCGCACCGGCTCGATTGATGCCGTTCAGGTAATTTACAACATCTTCGATCAGAATCCCGAAGATGAATTGTTCCCAGTTTGCCGCGAGCTGAATATCGGGGTCATCGCCCGCGTCCCATTTGACGAAGGCACGTTGACCGGGACTCTGACACTCGACAGCAAATGGCTGCAAGGTGATTGGCGCAACAGTTACTTCGTGCCGGAAAATCTTAAAGCCAGCGTTCAGCGGGCTGAGGCCCTGCGGCCCATAATACCATTGGGAATGACAATGCCCGAAATGGCATTGCGCTTCATCCTCGCCAATCCCGATATCAGTACCATTATCCCCGGCATGCGGAAACGTTGGAACACAGAAATGAATATTGCAACCAGCGACGCGGGTGGCTTATCACCCGATTTGGTTCAAAAACTACGCGCTCATCGTTGGGACCGCAAACCAACGTCTTGGTCGCAGTAACCCACTCAATTGGAGACAATCAACATGCACATTCAACCCTCTCGAGAAGACCTGATCGCACTTACCAAACTCAATCCCTTTGACCGTTTCCCTGATGGGCGGCCAAGCGTTCCCGATGATCTCCTGGAGCGCATGAAACTGGTAAACATCGAGGAAGCCTGGTCCGTTTTGCACAGCCATGGCTATCATCGTCAGTTCGAGGGCGGCTTCATGCAAACCCATCCAGGCGCTGTCCTTGTGGGCCGCGCGGTGACGGCGGCATTCCTGCCGCACCGTCCCGACTATCATGATGCCATTCAACAAGCAGGTACTGCTGAAGGTCGTGGCAAGATCGGTGGGCAAAACTCATGGATCATCGAAACCCTGCAGCTGGGAGATGTCATGGTTGTGGACCTGCGCGGCAAGATCGAGAATGGCACTATCGTGGGCGATAACCTCGGCACAGCCGTTCGCACCCGCACCCGCGCCGGGCTGGTAGTGGACGGTGCCATCCGCGACCTTCCGGGACTCGTCACACTCAGGGATGTAAACTTTTTCATGCGCGCTGTCCACCCCACGGCGATTGCGGATGAAACGCTGGAGGGCATAAACGTACCTGTCCGCATCGGTGGTGTGACGGTTCTTCCCGGGGATGTGGTGCTGGGTACGCCAACTGGAGTGATCTTCATCCCTCCGCATCTCGTGCTGGAGGTCGTCGAAACGAGTGAGGCCATTCGCGTTCGCGATGAATTTGGGAAGATGCGCTTGGATGAAGGCAAATACACCAGCGGTGAGATCGATGTAGGGACCTGGCGCGAGGACATAGAGGCTGATTTCCAGCTATGGCGAAAGGCGAACAACAAATGAGCACGCGACCTGAAGATCACGTTAACCAGTATTCGAGGCCCAGCAAACTAAAAATCACGGATGTGCGCACAGCAACTGTCGGCTGGGGGGGATGGCGTTTTCCCCTCATCCGCATTGACACCAATCAGGGTTTGAGCGGCTACGGAGAGGTACGCGATGGCGCGAGCAAGACATACGCCTTGATGCTCAAGAGCCGCCTGCTTGGCGAGAATCCTTGCAACGTCGATAAAGTCTTTCGCAAGATCAAGCAGTTTGGTCATCACGCTCGGCAGGGTGGAGGCGTGTGTGGTATTGAAATGGCGCTGATGGATCTGGCCGGCAAGGCTTACGGCGTTCCTGCTTATGCCCTTGCAGGCGGTAAATTCCGCGATGCCATCCGCATGTATTGCGACACACCCAACGAACCGACTGGTGAGGCCATGGGACACAAACTCAAGGAGCGAATGGCGCGCGGCTTCACTATGCTCAAGATGGATGTTGGTATTCAACCACTCATTGGCGTGAAGGACACGCTTACCTATCCAGCCGGGATTCTGAAAACGGACGATGGCACAGAATTCGAACGCCTGGTTGACATCAATACCATTCAACATCCCTTTACGCATGTGCGTCTCACGCCGAAGGGTATCCAGATGTTGTGTGAATATGTGGAGCAGGTGCGTGCGGTGGTGGGTTACGAAATCCCCATCGCTGCCGATCACTTTGGACACATTGCCGTGGATGATTGCATTCGTTTAGGCGAAGCGTTGGAACCTTACAACCTCGCATGGCTCGAAGATATGGTGCCCTGGCAATTTACTGAGCAATGGGTGCAGATGGAACGCGCGCTCAAGACGCCAGTATGCACGGGCGAAGACATATATCTGAAAGAGGGTTTCCTGCCTCTCCTGCAGGCGCACGCGGTGAATGTGATTCATCCCGACCTTGCCACAAGCGGCGGCATTCTCGAAACGAAAAAGATCGGAGACCTCGCGCAAGAGTACGGCATCAGTATGGCAATGCACATGGCGGGTACGCCAATCAGCACCATGGCTGGAGTCCATTGCGCTGCCGCCACCGAGAACTTCATCGCGTTAGAACATCACTTTACGGATGTACCATTCTGGGGTGACTTTATTGATGACTTGCCAAAGCCAATCATCCAAAATGGCTACATCCAAGTGCCCGAAGCACCCGGCCTGGGTTTCACCCTCAATGAAGAGGGTGTGCAGGAACATCTTATCCCCGAAGACCGGGGCTTCTTCGAGCCAACCCCACAATGGGATACCGAAAGAAGTTGGGACCGATTGTGGTCCTAGAAAAATGTGAGGAGATCTCAAATGACAGAGCCAACACTCGGTAGCAATCTAGTCACTCAGGTAGGAATTATCGTGCGCGACATCGAATCAAAAGCACGCGCCTGGTCTGAAATTCTCGGCTTGCCCATGCCGAACATCATCATCACCGATACGGTGGACAAAACACAGGCAGAATATAGCGGCAAGTCCACGACGGCGCGCGCCAAACTCGCCTTCTTTCACCTGGGGCAGCTTGATGTCGAACTGATCGAGCCAATCGATGGACCCAGCACATGGCAGGATCAACTCGATCAACACGGCGATAGTTTGCATCATATTGCGTTCAACATTAAAGGCATGCACGAAAAAATTGCGTATCTGGATTCAAAAGGCGTACCACTTCTACAGCGCGGGGAATATCTCGGCGGACGATATGCATATCTTGACGGCGTCGCCCAATTGGGAACGGTTCTGGAACTCCTGGAAAGCGATGGTTAAGAATGGCTCTTGCTGATAATCTTCCACTGCGTGCGTTTGGTGAAACGGACCTGCGCGTGACTCCGCTGTGTATCGGCTGTTCGGGCTTGAGCAGTATGCCGGAGGTGTTTGGGTATGAGGTTGGTGAAGAACAAGCGTTGGGGACACTGCGCGCCGTGTTTCATTC
>DASWKT010000044.1:0-6305 GCA_036396515.1 Anaerolineales bacterium
GTTGGGATACAGTAATAAAAGACACTTCCGATGATATTCTCGGAAGTGTCTTCGTGAAAAGCACTATTTACTGAACCGTGCTGTTAAATTAAGCAGGTTGAATCGCCTCCGCAACCGCGTCTTCAAGCATTTTCGTTGTCAAAGATTTTGGGCGCTCGATGGGCTGACCTAATGCCCGCGCCCAAACGTAGTTAGCCGTGACACCCAGCGCACGACCTATGCCAAACAACACGGTGTAAAAATCGAATTCACGCACACCGTAGTAATACTGCAACGTGCCACTGATAGCATCCACATTCGGCATGGGATTTTTGGCTTTCCCTTGTTCCTTCAACACAGCAGGAACTACATCCAGAACCATGTCGGCAAGACGGAGAAGCTCGTCATCCGGGAAGCGCTTCTTGGCAAATTCCATCTGGGTTACAAAACGTGGATCAATGACTCGTAGAACGCCATGTCCATAACCAGGGATCACATGTCCGCTGTTTAGCGTATCCCAGGCAAATTTATATAAATCGTCGCGTGAGGGAACTCCACCAAATTGCTTGTGCACATCCAGCAGCCAGGCCAAGCTCTCTTGGTTTGCAAGACCATGCAGAGGTCCCGCAAGAGCATTGAGTCCCGCGGAAAAAGCATAGTACACATCCGAGAGGGTGGAGCCAACCAGATGTGTGGCGTGAGCCGATGCATTCCCAGATTCATGGTCACTATGAATAATGAAATACAAGCGCATTAGTTCAGCGTATCCCTTTTTATCGGAAACTTTCATCATGCGTGCAAAGTTCAGCGCGTAATCCTGCCTGGGATTATATTTTGGTTTCTTGGTTTCACCAAAATATTTCGTACGATAGAGATGGGCCCCGATCAAAGGCAATTTTGCAGTCAGGTTAAGACTGTCTTCGAGAGCCGCCTGCCAATACGCATCCTTTTTCATGCTGTGATATTTGCTCGTAAAGACCGACTCATTTTGTAAGGCTAGCACCGCCTGCGAAAGGAGAGTCATAGGGTGGGTCTCTTTTGGCATTGCTTTGAGCATCCGAAATACATAATCTGGAATATCTGCACGCTTTGCCCATTCGGCCTCGACCTCCAATGCCTGTTCTTTCGTTGGAACCTCACCTATCATCAAAAGATAATATAAGCCGCCAACCATAGGCATTTTGGCACCCCGGGCTTTGGGAAGGGCTTTCAATACTTCCGGAATAGTCATCCCGCGAAAACGAATTCCTTCACCTGGATCTACATATGAAATATCGGTCAGCAGGGATTTGGTATCACGCATACCGCCGACAACTTCACCAATGGTCACAGTATCTACTACCACATCGGCATGTTCTTTCGCGAGCGCGCGAATACGTTCTCGCCATTTGGGTAGTTGTTCGGAAATTTTCTCGTGCAAGATCATGATTCCTCCAATACATGGTGTCATTGCGAGGGCTGTTGGTCGAGTAGGATGAAGTCCCTATCGAGACCCAGCCCGAAGCAATCTCCAGCTTCGGGAGGAGACTGCTTCGCCGAAGGCTCACAGTGACATGCTAGATTTTCACCAAATTCTTCAACGCCGCGTGTGTTTCTTTCACCGCCGCGGCGGACTTATCAAACATTCTCTTCTCATCTTCATCAAGTTTATACTCGATGATCTTTTCCATACCCGTGCGACCAAGCATCACCGTCACACCAAAGAACATATCCTTCAGGCCATACTCACCATCCATATAAGCCGCGCACGGAACGATCAAATGTTTGTTCTTGAGGATCGCCTCCGCCATCTGTGCACAAGCTGCAGAAGGGGCATAGAAAGCGGATCCGGTCTTAAGCAGATTCACGATCTCGCCTCCCCCTTTGCGCGTGCGGGCGACAATCGCCTCCAGCTTGTCAGCCGGGAGATATTCCTTTAACGAGATCCCCGCAATATTGGAATGACGCGTAAGCGGGACCATCTCATCGCCGTGTCCACCCAATACGTAGCAGTCAATATTTTCCACGCTCACACCTGTTTCCATCGCAACGAAGGCCCGCATGCGTGCAGAATCCAGAATCCCTGCCTGGCCGATCACACGTTCGCGCGGCAATCCCGTTTTCTTCATGGTCAGGTATGCCATGGTATCGAGCGGGTTCGTCAAGACAATATAGATCGCATCCGGAGAATGCTTGAGCGTTTCGGTCGCAGCCGTGCCAACGATCTCAGCATTTGCAGACAACAAATCATCACGGCTCATTCCTGGCTTGCGTGGCAAGCCTGCCGTGATGATGATGATATCGGAGTCTCTGGTCGCTGCATAGTCATTCGCACCTGTGATCCGGACATCCTTGCCGATGATCGGCATCGCTTCCAGCATATCCAAACCCTTGCCCTGCGGCATGCCCTCGACGACATCCACCAGCACAAGGTCAGCAAGTTCTCGTTCGGCAAGCCAGTGTGCCGTGGTTGCGCCGGTCATGCCTGCCCCAATAATTGAGATTTTATTCATGAATCCTCCGGGAATTTATACGCACTGCTTCATCTTAAGACTCTTGACCTTATCTGAAGAATATTGCAGAAAACAACCAAGATTTTGGTTTATATATTTGCGCAGCACCTTGCGAAATTTTATCTCAAACTGATTGGAGGCGAAAGTACATTTGTCACTTTTTCTGCTACCAGATTTCGCGCAAGAAACAGGACTTCCCTTTTAGGAAGTCCTGTTCGCTTCTTTCCACGCTCTATCCTGATTCCGCTTCGAGGAAGCGGGTCGCCTGAATCGCTGCAGCAGCGCCCATCCCCGCGGATGTGACTACCTGACGAAAGTGTGGGTCTGCTGCTTCCCCGGCAGCAAAGACACCGGGCACGTTCGTTTCCATTCTTTCATTGATCTTGATATAACCCAGATCGCTCATCTCAAGTTGATTCTTGAACATCTCGGTATTCGGTGTATGTCCAATGAAAATGAACAGGCCATCCGTTTCATAGATGGTCTCTTCACCTGTAATCACATTTTTTAACTTCACCGCTTCAAGCTTATCCGTGCCGATGACTTGAGTTACAACCGTATTGAGAATGAAATCGATCTTTGGATGTACTTTCGCGCGATTCTGTAATATGGCGCCTGCTCGAAATTCCTCGCGGCGATGAATGATCGTTACCGAGGAAGCATAGCGTGTGATGAACAACGCCTCCTCCAGCGCGCTATCGCCGCCGCCCACAACCACAACTTTCTTATCCTTGAAGAACCAGCCATCGCAGGTCGCGCAATACGAAACCCCGCGTCCGGTCAGCTCCACCTCCCCAGGGATATCAAGGTGATTCGGGCTGGCGCCTGTGCCAACAACCAGCGTATCGGCCATATATTCGCCGGAATCTGTGATTACCTTGAACGGGCGCTGTGATAGATCGACCGAATTCGCTGAATCGAATTCGGTTACTGCGCCGAAGTGTTCTGCCTGCTTCTGGAACAACTCGCCCAGTTGCGCCCCGCCAACCCCCTCTGGAAAACCGGGATAGTTCTCAACCGTATAGGTCAGCGCGGCCTGCCCGCCCAACTGCATCCCCGTCAAAACCACCGGTTGAAGTTCTGCGCGCGCAGCATACAGCGCGGCGGAATAACCCGTGGGCCCCGACCCCAGAACCAATACTTTTACGTGCTTTGCATTTCCATTTGAAGACATTCTTTGTATCATTCCTCGCTAGAGATTTCCTTCCGTATTCCAGACGACGCGTTTTAATCAGATTTTACTGCCTGAGATTGTATCAGGTACTCAGGATCATGAAAAGTTGTACAATGTCTCAGGAAGGACTCCAGATGGGCTTCGAAGAAATTTCACACACGGCCGATTGGTCTGTCCGCGTTTGGGCGTCCGATTTGCCGTTGCTCTTCGCGGAATCGGCGCGGGCGATGAACGCGCTTGCTGGAACGGTAACAAGCCAAAGTCCACGCGTGAAGCGGACGTTCGAGTCCGAAGGTCATGATGTCGAAAGCCTGCTGGTCGCTTTCCTGTCCGAACTGGTTTATTACCAGGAGCAGGAAAATCTGGCGTTCGATACATTTGATATCTGGATGAGCGATCAAAAAATTTCGGTGACCATGGAAGGTGCACAGATCACCTCGGTTGATAAAGCCATCAAGGCAGTGACATATCATAACTTAAAAGTAGAAGAGACCGCGCGTGGAGTTGAGGTGGTCATTGTGTTCGATGTGTGACCTCACTCATCCCCTCTGCGCCTGTGGCAGGAGTAAAAATGAATATCGAGAATTTAGTTCAAATCAGTGAAACCGAGTGGGAGATCCCAACCTATGTCCGCAGCGACATGCGTGTGCCTGTGAGACTGTTCGCCACGCGCGAGTTGCTCGAGCAGATCATCAATGATAAGTCGCTGGATCAGGCTGTCAACGCGGCCACACTGCCCGGCTTGGTCGGGTCTGTGATCGTCATGCCCGATATGCACCAGGGCTATGGCTTTCCAATTGGAGGCGTTGCAGCGACCGAATATCCACATGGGGTCATTTCGCCTGGTGCGATAGGGTATGACATAAATTGTGGGGTGCGCTTGCTGGCTTCAAGTATCGAGTTTGAATCTGTACGCGCAGAGATGGATACCCTCGCCACTGTTCTCAACAAATATTGTCCGAGCGGCGTCGGGAAAGAGGGCGCGATCAAGGTTAATCTGAAAGAATTGGACCACGTCCTGCGAGAGGGATCGCGCTGGGCTTTGAAGAACGGATACGCCTCGGAAGCAGATCTGGCGCGGACCGAGGAAGCGGGTTCTCTTGAAGGAGCCGATCCTGGCATGGTCTCTGAACGCGCCAAGGCACGCGGCCGCGAACAAATCGGTTCATTGGGCGCGGGGAATCACTTTATCGAAGTGGATGTTGTGGATGAAATCTTCGATGAAGAGGCTGCAAATGTAATGGGCTTATATAAAGGGTGTTTAACTGTCCAGATCCATTGTGGCTCGCGCGGGCTGGGACATCAGGTCTGCACGGATTATGTCCACGAGTTCCAGAGCGCGGTCCGCAAATACGGGATTAACCTACCCGACCGCGAGCTGGTCTGCGCGCCGATGGATTCTCCTGAGGGTAAGGCTTATATGGGTGCGATGCGCGCTGCAGCAAATTTCGCGTTCGCCAACCGGCAGTTGTTGGCGTATTCCGCCCGTCGCGCATTCGAAGATGTATTCGCGGATAAGATGAGGAATTGGCATTTACATCAGGTCTACGATATCGCTCATAACATGGGCAAGCTCGAAACGCATGTCGTGGATGGAAAACAAATCAAAGTCTGTGTCCATCGCAAAGGTGCAACGCGCGCCTTCGGGCCCGGCTCGCCGGGGTTACCGCCCGAATACAAAAAGATTGGCCAGCCTGTCATCATCCCCGGTTCGATGGGTACGGCTTCGTGGGTGTTGGCCGGCACGGAAGCCAGCATGACGCGTTCATTCGGCTCATCCTGCCACGGGGCGGGCAGAGTCATGTCGAGATCGAAAGCCAAAAAAGAGGTGCGGGGAGAGGCGTTGAGGCAGGAGCTAGAGGAGCGAGGCATCAGGGTCCGCGCCGGGTCATTGCCCGGGCTGGCAGAGGAAGCGCCATCCGCTTACAAGGATGTGGATTTGGTCGTGGAAACGGTAAGCGCTGCGGGCATCGCCAGGAAGGTCGCCCGGCTGAAACCCGTGGCAGTAATCAAAGGTTAGTTTATTCCCTCACTCTATCGATCTTTGCTCCCAGGGCGCGCAACTTCCCGTCCACATTTTCATATCCACGTTCGATCTGACCAATGTTGCGAATCGTGGATTGTCCCTTCGCGGCAAGCGCGGCCAGTAGCATGGACATGCCTGCGCGAATATCGGGGCTTTCCAGATTCTCGCCATACAACCGGTTCGGTCCCTGGATCAAACAACGATAGGGATCACATAAAATGATCTTCGCACCCATGCCTACCAGTTTATCGGTGAAATACATGCGGCCCGAGAACATCCAGTCATGGAACATGATCGATCCCCTTGCCTGGGTAGCCACAGTGATCGCGATGCTGATCAGATCCGTTGGAAAAGCGGGCCAGACATTTGTTTTGACCTCGGGTATTGCGCCATCCATATCAGGGAGGATCCTAAGCTCCTGGTCTGCCGGAACGATCAGGTCATCATTTTCAACCTGCCATCTGACACCCAGGCGTTCAAAGACATGGCCGATCATCTGGAGGTTTTGCACGCCTGCGTTGCGGATCCGGATGGATCCGTTTGTCAGGGCCGCCGCGCCGACAAAACTGATCACTTCGAGATAATCTGGCCCAATCGTGAATTCACCACCCTGCAACGTTGGCACACCCTGAAT
>DASWKT010000045.1:0-18063 GCA_036396515.1 Anaerolineales bacterium
TTCCGTCATGCAGACCTTGCTTTCAGAATTGGGTCTGCCGCTGGTTTTGCGATATTATCAGGTTGCACATGATGATCAATCAGTCGTAGGGATTTGTGCCGTATCCCCTTCCGGCGAAATGCTCGGGTGGGCCTTGGGCTCCCCTCACCCGGATTTGATTAATTCGCGCCTTCGCACGCCGTTCACGTGGTTCTTATTTCAGATGCTTCGATTAACTCTTACCCATCCGATGGTGCTGTGGCAATTGGTCTCCTCTGTGCTTGGTTCATCAGGACAACCAGATATGAAAAGTGACGCCATTGAGCTGACATATATCGGTGTCGCACCGAATCAAAGAAATAAAGGATTGGGAAGAGAGTTGCTGGATGCGTTTATAGAAGCGAGCCACTCAGCGGGGAATCGTTCGATTGTCCTAAGCGTCGAGATGGAAAACGCGCCTGCCATTGCCTTGTATGAGAAGAAAGGCTTCAAGATCGTCCAAACCTTCTCGGAAGGTCGTTATCAACGTCACCGCATGGAACTGGTTCTGGTATGAGCGCATATTCTGAAAAGATCAAGACAACATTAGCCTCACCGCGCAGTGTGCCAGTCCTATTGTTTATCGCAGCCGCGCTTGCCTATGGACTGTTCTTCTGGGAGCGCGGCTTCTACTGGGATGAAGCGCCCTGGACTTGGATCTATTACCGCCTGGGCCCCGCCGCGCTGACGAAGACCTTTTCGACCAGCCGCCCATTCTGGGGCATGATCTACCAACTTACGATGCCGCTGATCGGTCCTTACCCGTGGCGCTGGCAGTTGTTTATGGTCATCATGCGCTGGTTGTCCGCGGTACTGGTCTGGATGTCCCTGCGTCAGGTTTGGCCCAAGGACCAACGACCCGCTTTATGGGGGAGTCTTTTGTTCCTTGTGTACCCCGGCTTGGGACAGAATTTCATCTCACTGATGTACACCCATTTTTACATTGTTCTCAACTGTTTCCTGTTCTCACTTTATTTATCTGTCCTTGCGCTTCGAAAACCAGAACGACGCATTCCATTAACCATCGCCGCGCTCGCTTTCTCCGCGGTCAACCTGCTGACGATGGAATACTTTTATTTTTTGGAATTTGTGCGGATTATCATGTTCTGGATCGTTTTAGATGGAGATCGAAAACAGAAAACCCACCGAGCGGTCATCAGCTTTATCCCTTATTTTGCTGTAATGCTCGGTGTCACGTTCTGGCGTTTATTCTTCTTCGAGAACCAGAACGCCAGTTATAGTTACGTGGCACTGGAGCTTATCCGCCAGAATCCATTCTTAGGAATAGCAGCTCTGGTCAGAAGTGTTATTCTGGCTTTCTGGGAGACCGTGCCTCATGCCTGGCTTTTCCCGTTCGAAACGGCGAGTGTCTCTGAGTTGGGGGTACGAGTCAGCGTTCTGGCCGCGCTTCTCGTTTTGTTTTCCACACTCCTGATTGCTGTGTATTTGCTTTACATTAACAAGCCTGAACGGTTCCATCCTGTTTGGGTCAAGGAAATATTCCTGCTTGGATTCGGCGCGTGGTTGTTTGCGGGCGGATCGTTCTGGCTGGTCGGCATCGAACCTCAACTGCATTTCTCTGCAGACCGTTTCACCCTGCCGTTCATGCTTGGGTCGAGTCTGATCCTTGTGGCTTTGATCGGCCTGATCAGTTCCAGGCCGAAATTGCAATATGGCTTGTTGTCTTTATTGGTCGCGCTCTCGATGGGCAAACAGTTTGAGACCAATATCGCTTATGTCCGTGATTGGGATGTACAACGTGACCTGTTCTGGCAAATGAGCTGGCGCATCCCTTCTCTTGAGAAAAATACAACCATATTGACCAACGATTTGCCCGTAACTTATTTCAGTGATAATTCCCTTTCGGGGCCATTGAACTGGATCTACGGCCGCGAAGGAGAGATGGATCAGATCTTGTATTTTGTATCAATCCGACTCAATCGCGGCCTGCCGGAGCTCAAACCTGATCTGGCTTTCGAACAGAATTATCTGGCAAAGACGTTTTATGGCAATACCTCACAGATGGTTGTAATCAATTTTGAGCCACCCAGGTGTTTGCGCGTGCTAGATCCACAAATTGATCTTGAGAACAGGTTGCTTGTTCCTCTTTTGCGGGATGCGGCTGTGTTGAGCAATGTATCCATGATCCGTGCTGAGCCTGCCGTGACAATGCCAGCCTCTCTTTATGCCCCCGAACCCGGCCACGCGAATGCGTGGTGTTATTACTTCGAAAAAGCAGATCTTGCCCGGCAGATGGGCGATTGGGAGCAGGTTGCTGAATTAGGTGATAAGGCCTTCAAATTGGATGATTCTCCCAATGATCCCGTCGAACGGTTTGTGTTCATTGAGGGTTATGCTCATATGGGAGATTGGGAGCAGGCAACTGAACTATCGAAGGTATCCTATCGAGTATCCAAGGATTACGTCGGGCCACTGTTGTGTCGATTGTGGGAACGCATCCAGGCGGAAACAACGGAAAGCGCGGAGAGAAGCGCCTCGTTGGATACAATCAGGAACATGCTCTCCTGCTCAGGGTAATTACTGTAGCCTGTCTTATGAAACGTCTCTACCCGCCCATCCTCCTCCTTATAATTGCCATACTTGCATACGGTCTGTTGATTCCACAGATGGGCTTTTACTGGGACGATTTGCCCATATCCTGGATTCGTTATCAATTGGGTCCGGAGGCGCTGACTCAGTATTTCTCCATGAATCGCCCAGTCTGGGGCATGCTTTATCAACTTACCACGCGAATTATTTCTCAGGTTCCGGTGCACTGGCAGATCTTTGCAATACTCTGGCGATGGCTGGGCGCCGTCGTAGTCTGGGGGATCGCGCGTCAATTGTGGAAGGATAAGCCTCGCTTTGCGCTGGGCGTCGCGCTTCTTTTTCTTGTGTATCCAGGCTTCAACCAGCAATGGGCGGCATTTCTCTACAGTCATTTCTTCATCGTTCTTTTTTTCTTCCTGTTTTCACTTCTTTGCATGTTATGGGCAAGGGATCAGCCAAACCGATACTGGTTATGGACTTCCATGGGCATGTTGTCCTCCGCGCTCAATCTGTGGATGATGGAATACTTCTTCACCTTGGAACTGATCCGCATAGGAGTGATATGGACCGCGTTACGCGCTGAATCGATGACGATTCGGGATCGCATCAAACGTGCATTCGGCCTGTGGCTTCCCTATTTGACGGTATTCGTGCTCGCGGTCTTATCCCGTTTGTTTATTTTCAATAATCAAGTCTACGGGATCAGCCTGACGGAGCAACTTAAAACCGCGCCGATTGAAACTGTCAAACGTCTGGTTGAAAGTATCCTGCTTAGCTTGCGACTGGTCATTAAAGATTCGTGGATGCAGGTTTTTCGTTTACCCGATCCATTAATCGATGGACCTGCTCCAACAGCTTATTTTCTTGTTGTTATTGGGGCGATTATTGTTGGCACATTGGGTTTCCTCCTTTTATCGAGCGATTGTTCCCAAACGTATCGTAAAACCCTAAAAGACGCCGTTTATGCAATTGATCTTGGGATACTGGCAGTGTTTATGGCTGGCTGGCCCTTCTGGTTGATAGGTTTTGAACCGTCCCTGGCCTGGCCGGCGAATCGTTTTACATTGCCGTTCATGTTTGGGGCGTGTCTCATACTGGTTGGATTGATTGCCTTAATCCCCTGGCAAAGCCTGCGGTATCTATTAGTCGTTTTGCTTGTAGGCTTGGCAGTAGGGAAGCAATTCCTGTGGGCGGATGATTATCGCGATGATTGGAACACACAGAAGAGCCTCTTCTGGCAATTGACGTGGCGCGCGCCAGGAATAAAACCGGACACGCTGTTGTTGTTGAATGAAGGTGCCCTGGATTATTATGCCGATAATTCGTTGAGCAGTGCTTTGAATTGGATTTATGCCCCTGACAATCGCAGCGCTCATATTGAATATGTCCTTTTTTATCCGACCACTCGACTGCGCAATGCGCTGCCGGAGCTTAAGAAGGATATCCCGATTTATTCTGATTATTTAGCGGGAGAGTTTCACGGAAATACCTCTCAGACCCTGGCAATTTATTTCGATCCGCCCGGTTGCTTGCGGATATTGGATCCCGAAATTGAGGGGAGAAACCGCTTGATCCGGGAGACAAGTTTGATGAGATTTGCTGCGCACATTTCATCCCCCAATTTGATCATTGATGAGCCGCGTGCCAGGATGCCTGAAGTGTATGCTCCTGAACCCGGGCATGGATGGTGCTATTACTTCGAAAAGGCGGATCTGGCGCGGCAGTTCGGTGATTGGGAAGAAGTGGTTAGCATCGGAGATGCTGCATTTAGGCTGGCAGAGCGTCCCCATCATCCTGTTGAGATCTTTGTATTTATTGAAGGATATGCTCATACGGGGGAGTGGCAGCGCGCGCTTGAATTATCACGAGAGTCCCAGCAATTATCGACGGCTGAGGTTGGGCCGTTGCTTTGTCTACTGTGGGAACGAATCGAAATGGAAACAGTTGAAGGCCCAGGAAGAAGAGAAGCTTTATCAGAAGTCAAGAACATGTTCGCATGTAATCCGTGAATAATGTACTTGCTTTTCACTTGTGATTTGTCATACAATATGAGTGTGAAGCAGCCATGATAAAATTATTTTGTATAGACAACAGATCCAATTGTTGATGTTTGGAAGGAGGCCGCGTTATACGAGAAAAATCACCTTACTGCTTGCACTGTCTTATATATCAATCACAAAGAGGAGTAGAAATGCGTAAGTCACTTTTGCAAGTTGTATTGGCGCTGACAGTTCTTTCGCTGGTTCTGTCGGCTTGTGGGACTCCGGCACCGGCCGTTACCGAACCATCTGCCGCAACCGAGGCTCCTGCGACTCAGGCACCTGCTGCTACCGAAGCACCTGCTACTGAACCGGCTGCCGAGACCAGCGGTTTCCAGATCCCTGATGTTGAAGAAGGTAAGTTCAATGTAGCGATGGTGTTGATCGGCCCGCATGATGATGGTGGCTGGTCACAGGCCCACTATGAAGGTCTTTTGTATGTTGAAGAGAATGTTGAGAACGTACACACTGCTTACATTGAGAACGTGCCTGAAGGCGCAGACTCGGAGCAGGTTTTCCGCAGCCTTGCTCGCAAGGGCTTTGATTTGATCTTCGGCACATCATTCGGCTTTGGTGATGCAATGCAGGTCGTTGCGGAAGAGTTCCCTGATGCGATGTTCATTCACCTGACTGGTATCAATTCTAACGAGACCAACTTTGGCAACCTGATGGGCGCGATGGAAGACATGAAGTATCTGGCCGGTATGCTGGCCGGCGCGCGCGCCAAGATGGATGGCAACCCGAAACTCGGTTACATGGCGACTTTCCCGATCCCGGAAGAAATCCGCCTGGGTAACGCTATCGCATTAGGTATGAAGAAGACCTGTCCCGAGTGCACAATGGATGTGCGCTGGATCAATACTTGGCATGATCCCGTCATTGAGAAGGAAGCCGCGGCTTCGTTGTTCGATGCAGGCGCGCAGGTAGTCTTTACAGGTGCGGATACTCCTGCTGTTGCAGATGTGGCGCAGGAAAAGGGCAAGTGGGGCGTGACTTATGACTGGTATGGCTCATGCAAGGTCGAACGCTGTCTTACTGCCCCATACTGGGTTTGGGGTCCGATCTATGCCGGGATTGCAGAAGGTGTAATTGACGGCACTTACACTCCAGGCTGGGACTACTTCGATGCTGATACGGGTGCATTGGGTCTATATGGCTTCATGGAAGGTCAGGAATTGACACCGGGTGTTGCAGAGCTTGATCCCGCGGTGGTGCAGGAAGTACGCGACCTCCTCGCTCAGATGCTGGCCGGCGAGTTCACCCGCTTTGATGTGTTCACAGGACCCATTAATGATAACAAGGGTAATGTGGTTCTGCCCGAGGGACAAAGCCTCCAGCAGGTCGATCTTGACGCCTTCCCCGAATTTGGTTTGCCATGCAGTATTGATGTTTGTATGAAGTGGTGGGCTGAAGGGATTACCGCTGAATTGCCTGAGTAAATCAAGTTTATTAAATGGGGCAGGATAATGTAGTCCTGCCCCATTTTTATATAATGATGTCATTGCGAGGGCCGTTGGTCGAGACGTAAACGTCGAGGCCAGCCGAAGCAATCTCAACGAACTATTGAATACGAGATTGCTTTGCTCTCTGCGGGTCTCTCGCAATGACATAATCAAGCAGGAGGAACACAGTGACTGAAGCAACACCCTCCAAATTGATCGTGGAAATGCAGGGCATTGTCAAACGCTTTCCCGGCGTGCTTGCCAATGACCACGTGGATTTTGATTTACGCGTCGGGGAGATCCATGCCTTGCTGGGGGAAAATGGAGCAGGCAAAAGTACATTGATGAACGTCCTGGCGGGTTTGTACAGGCAGGAGGTGGGAATCATCAAAGTCAGAGGCAACCCTGTGGAATTTTCATCTCCTCGCGATGCCATCAAGGCCGGGATCGGCATGGTGCACCAGCACTTCATGCTTGTCCCATCCCAGACGGTCACCGAGAATATTCTGCTTGGACTCGATGAGCCGCGCTTCATCATGCGCTTGAATGAATATGATGCCAAAATAGCAGAATTGGGCGAGCGTTTCGGCCTCAAGGTAGATCCGCGTGCCAAGATCTGGCAGTTATCTGTCGGAGAGCAGCAGCGCGTGGAACTGTTGAAGATGCTGTATCGCGGGGCGAACGTGCTTATTATGGACGAGCCGACAGCTGTGCTTGCACCGCAGGAAATCGAGGGTTTGTTTGACACTCTGCGTTCGATGACCAGGCAGGGGAAGTCTGTTATCTTCATCAGTCACAAATTGCAGGAAGTGACTGCAATTGCTGACCGCGTGACTGTTCTCCGCCGTGGTAGGGCAACAGCATCGGGCGTATCCACAAAAGGCGTCACGCGGCAGGAACTGGCGCGTTTGATGGTCGGCCGCGAAGTCGTTTTCTTTGTCGATAAAAAACCAAAGAAGCCTGGCGAAGTGATCCTGGATGTGAAGGATGTCCATGCAGAGAATGATAAAGGTTTGGCATCCTTGCGTGGGCTTTCGCTCAATGTGCGCGCGGGAGAGATCGTCGGTGTGGCAGGTGTTGCCGGTAACGGACAGAATGAACTCTCACAAGTCATCACTGGCCTGCGCAAATGCAAGCAGGGTGAAGTGACGTTGAACGGCGATAAGGTCAGCAATCGAGATACTTTGTACGGCATTCAGCATGGCATGTCATATGTTCCTGAGGATCGCACGCATGTGGGTAGTGCGCCAAATTTAAGTGTGACCGATAACGTCATCATGAAGAATTATCGCAAGCCGCCGATTTCAAAAGGCAGTCTGCTGGATATGGGCGCGGCGACAAAATTTGCAAAAGACCTCAAGCAGGCGTACGACATTATCGTGCCGACCGTTAATACACCTGTGAGACTTTTATCGGGCGGGAATCTGCAGCGCGTGATCCTTGCCCGTGAAATATCGGGACATCCGAACTTCATGGTTGCGGTTCAGCCTACCCGTGGGCTGGATGTCGGCGCCATTGAAGGAGTCCACCGCCTGTTGTTGACCCAGCGCGAAGCGGGCGCGGCGGTGTTGTTAGTCTCCGAAGAGTTGGAAGAACTCTTGGCGTTGAGTGACCGCGTCTATGTGATTTATGAGGGGAAGATCATGGGCGAGGTAAAAGTTAAATCAACGGAACCAGACCCAGGCTTGATCGAGACGATTGGATTGATGATGACAGGTACACCCTTAGAACAAATCCAGAAAGAAGGAGTCGCGGCACATGGCTGAATCCACCCTCGCAAAACAACGCGCATCCTATCGCATCAAGATTGAGCCACGGCTCGACGAACCGCCTACCTGGTATCCCGTTCTGATATCGCTGGGCGCGATCGTTGTTGCTTTGATATTAGGCGGAATCGTTATTGCGATTGCAGGAGGCAATCCGTTTTTATCGTACGTGCACATCGCGCGCGCATCGTTCGGTGATTTTGGCGTGCTTTCGGATACGATCGTGAAAGCGACGCCTATTATTCTCGCTGCGCTGGCCTGCTCGGTCGCGTTCCGTATGAAATTGTGGAATATCGGCGCGGAGGGACAGTTCATCATGGGCGCGTTCGGTGCCAGCGCCATTGTGCTCGCACCGGTTCTGCCCGCTGAGGCGTCGCGCTGGCTGTTCATCCCTGTGATGGCGATTTCAGGCATGGCCGCGGGCGCGGTCTGGGGATTTATCCCCGGTTATCTTAAAGCGAAGTTCAATGTGAATGAGATTATCAGCACACTGATGATGAACTACATTGCTGTAGCATGGATCAATTTTTGGATATTTGCCGTATGGACGGAAGGCGGCTTTCAGATGAGTCCCAAGTTTCCTGAGACTGCATGGCTGCCACGCTTGTCTGAGTACGCTTCGACCATTCCATTCTTTCGCGGGTTGACCACGCATGCCGGTTTGCTGTTGGGAGTCATTGCGGCCATTGTCCTGTGGTTCATTGTATACCGCAGCCGTTGGGGATATGAGATCCGCTTGATCGGCGATAACCCGCATGCCGCCAAATATGCTGGCATCAGCATCACGCGCAACACAATCTATGTCATGATGCTCTCAGGTGCATTGGCGGGGCTCGGTGGGATGAGCGAGGTGGCAGGTGTGGTCCACCGCTTGCAGACCTCTCCCATCGCCGCAGGTTATGGTTTTACTGGGATTATCGTCGCATGGCTGGCGAAGTTGAATCCGCTTGTGATCATCCTTGTTTCAATTCTGTTTGGTGCACTGATCCTGGCGGGACGTGAAATCCAGCCTTCAGGTGTGCCCAAAATGATCCAGGGAATCATTCTCGTCTGCTTGATCGCAAGTGACTTCCTTTTGCGTTACCGGGTTCGCTTGGTGCGCGGCGAGGAGGTCGCATAATGGACTTCATTACCATTCTTCAAGCGGGCGTTGCGAGTGGAACCGTTTTGCTCTTTGCCACGCTGGGCGAAGTGTTAGCCGAGCGTTCAGGTGTGCTCAATCTTGGTGTGGAAGGCATGATGCTCGTCGGCGCGATGACCGGGTTTAGCGTCGCCATCAAAACCGGCAATCCGTGGCTGGGTGCTTTAGCTGCGATGCTTTTTGCAGGCATTATCAGCCAGATCCATGCGTTCATCGTTATCACCTTACAAGCTGATCAGGTCGTCAGTGGACTTGCGCTCACGTTTCTCGGTACAGGCATCAGCCTTGTATTGGGTGAAGGGCTCAGCAAGGCAGGTACGGTCTCGCTCATGCCTTCATTTTCTGTTCCGTTGCTTTCACAAATCCCCATTGTTGGCCAGATTTTTTTTACTAATCAAAGCGTGCTGGTGTACATCGGTTACTTGCTCACACCTCTTGCTTGGTATTACATCAATCGTACACGGGGTGGTCTACATTTGCGCGCCATAGGGGAGTATCCTTCCGCGGCAGATGCACTTGGCATCAACGTTTTTCGAATGCGATACTTTTATGTTTTCATTGGCGGTGTACTGGCTGGACTTGCCGGCGCGACGATCAGTCTCGCGGTTGCACCGGGCTGGTTCAGTGAACTTACTACAGGTGGCCAGGGCTGGATCGCGATCGGGTTGGTTATCTTCGCGCAATGGGATCCCTTCCGCGCCGCCCTCGGATCCTACGCGTTCGGCGCGCTCCGTCGTCTCATCCTCGATATCCAAGGTCCGACCGTTTTATTTGGCATGCGCAATCCTTTTTACTACAACCCGTATCTCGGTTTCTTCTTGCAAATGCTTCCATACGCGTTCACAGTCATTGTATTGGTGATCGGCTCGCGCGAAGCCATCCGTAAGCGACTCGGTGCGCCTGCCGCGCTAGGCAATCCGTATATCCGCGGTGAGCGCGGCTTATAGCCAAATCGTGGCACCTTACAGATTTATTCAACCCTCCTCAGAGACACGCATTATCCGAATATTGCGACGTTATCATTTCAAGTCTGGCATACTTACTGCCATAGTACTTTATTAGAGGCTAACATAGATAAATAAGTGTTCACAAACCCGTTCAGAGATTCTGGATAAAAATCATGCAATTCCTATTACAAATTGTCTGACAACATTGGAGTGCTTTCAGTATACTGATAAGACGGGAGCCTGATAGCTGGCCATGAAAAAGGTATTTCAAACCGATTGGATTTCTCGCCTGATCGATGCGCTGATGCCTGTCTTTGCAACACTGGCTGCGCTGGCTGTCGGCGCGGTGATGCTGCTTTTCTTGAAAGTCAATCCTATTGAAGCATATGCCGCCCTCTGGGACGGTGCCTTTGGCAGCACCAATGCCCTGGCAGAGACCCTGGTCAAGGCTACCCCTCTCCTTTTGGTAGCGCTTGGAATTTGTATTTCCTTCCGCGGCGATGTGATCAACATCGGCGGAGAGGGACAGATGATTATCGGTGCTATCGCGGCCACATGGGTGGGGCTGATATTTACAGACTGGCCAGGCTGGGTGATTATTCCATTGGCGATGCTGGTCGGATTTTTAGGAGGAGCAGTCTGGGGAGGGATTCCTGGTTTTCTCAAAGCCTATTTCAACGTCAATGAAATTCTGAGCACTGTGATGATGAATGCCATTGCAGTTCAACTCATGAACTTTTTGCTGCGCGGTCCCATGATCGATCCTTCCCAGGCTGAACTGGCTTCAAAAATTCCTCAAACTGCCCGCTTGATCGAAGCCTTTCATCTGGCGCGCTGGGTACCCACCCGCCTGCACTTGGGAGCTTTGATTGCTGTCATTCTGGCCATCCTGGTCTATATCCTGCTTTGGCGGACAACACTGGGATATCGCATTCGCGCTGTAGGGCAAAACCCACATGCTTCCCGTTACGCGGGTATCAATGTGAAACGCTACATCGTAATTTCCTTGTTGTTGAGCGGTGCCTTTGCAGGACTGGCAGGAGCCATTCAGGTATATGGCGTTAACTATCGAATGATTACTGATGGCTCATCTTCCGGTTTTACCGGGAGCGCCGGTTTTAATGGCATCGTAGCCGCCTTGTTTGGGCAATTGCATCCCATTTGGTCCATTCCAGCCTCCATCCTGTTTGGCGCGCTCTTGGTTGGGGCGAATTCGATGCAGCGAGTTGTACAGGTTCCTTCTGCATTGGTCATTGCCTTGAACGGGCTGGTGGTGGTCTTTGTGGTCAGTAGTGAAGTTTTACGGCGTCGTAGGCAGCGGGGACGGCTTGCTGCTACTAAAGAGGATGAATCGCCACCCACCTCCGATCAGGTGCCCTCCCAGCCTGCGGAGATAAGTGCATGATCTCCGACCTCTTTTCCGTCACTGTTTTGATTGGAATCCTTGCTTCTGGCATCCGGCTGGCTACTCCATATCTTTACGCTGCCATTGGTGAAACCTTCGGTCAACGAAGTGGTGTATTGAATCTGGGCGTTGAAGGACAGATGCTCCTGGGAGCCTTCGCTGCCTTTTACGTTGCTCTTACCACTGGAAATTTATGGCTCGGCGTGCTTGCCGCCATGATCGTTGGCGCAGTCATGGGACTGGCAATGGCTTATGTAACAGTCAACCTGCATGCCCAGCAGGGGATCAGCGGCATTGGTTTTTATCTGTTCGGTCTGGGAATGAGTGATTTGCTCTTTCAGAAATTGTTGGGAACGGTTGAGACGGTGAAAGGTTTCCCAAAAATTCACATTCCCGGGCTGAGTGATATTCCCGGCATCGGGGAAATTTTCTTCAGTCAAAATCTTCTTGTTTACATTGCTTATCTTCTTGTCCCACTTGCATGGTTCGTTCTGAACAAAACAACTCTCGGTCTGAAGATTCGATCAGTAGGAGAGAACCCTGAGGCTGCAGACTCCCTCGGCGTGAGTGTCGCGCGCATCAGGTATTTGACGATTATCCTTGGTGGGACGCTTTCCGGGATTGCGGGAGCATCGTTGTCAATTGCCTTACTGAATGTCTTTCAGCAAAACATGACCAGTGGTTTGGGCTTCATTGCAGTGGCCCTTGTGTACTTTGGGGCGTGGCGTCCTCTCGGTGTTTTGGGAGGCGCGTTGCTATTCAGCATGATCAACTCATTACAATTATGGATTCAGGTATTGGGGATTCCCATCCCTTCGGATATCGCAGTAATGATGCCGTATGTTCTCACGATTTTGGTTTTGGTGGCTTCTGTTTCAAGAGTTCGTGCTCCATCCGCATTGACAAAACCCTTTGAGCGAGAAGCTTGAACTTTCCACAGGAGGTGAACTCCGTACTTCCCAGCACCACAAAATGTCCAAAGCTTACAAAAAGCGTTGAAAAATTCGAATCATTCAAAAGGAGAAGAAAATGAAAAACATTGTACGCCTGTTCGGCCTGTTTCTTTTGCTGGCGCTGGCCGTGAGCGCCTGTGCTCCCGCTACCCCTGCACCGACTGAACCTGCTGCAACGGAACCGCAGGCTACAGAGCCACCAGCTACGGAACCACCTGCAACAGAACCACCGGCTCCCACAGAACCTCCGGCGGCAGAACCATTCAGGGTGGCCGTTGTCATGCCGAGCGCCATCAATGACCTGGCCTTTAGCCAGAGCATGTATGATGCTTTGTTGCGCGTTCAGGAAGAGATGGGTGGCCCTGATGCGTTTGAGCTTGTATACTCCGAAAGCATGTTTGTCGTGGATGATGCTGCCGCGGCCATCCGTGACTATGCTTCACAAGGCTTTAACCTGGTGATCGCGCACGGCTCACAGTACGGCTCATCCGTTCAGGAAATTGCACCTGACTTTCCCGAGACCAGCTTTGCATGGGGCACGACCGTGGATACTTTCGGCCTGCCGAATGTTTTCGCCTATGAAGCGGCTTCCCAGGAAGGCGGCTATGTCAACGGCGCGCTGGCAGCAACTCTATCCACCAGTAAGGTGATTGGTGTTGTTGGACCCATTGAAACCGGTGATGCCAAACTGTACGTGGATGGTTTTAAGGCTGGTGCAGAGGCGACCAACCCCGACGTTCAGGTGAACGTGAACTATATTGGCTCCTTCTCTGATGTTGCACTGGCTTCCGAAGCTGCTACAACCCACATCTCCGCCGGCGCTGATGTGCTGACCGGCACTGCGCAGATGGTTGTCGGCGCGATCGGCAAAGCCGAAGAAGCTGACGTGCTCTGGTTCGGTACACAATCCAACCAGACTTCTCTTGCACCTTCCATCGTGGTGGCCAGCCAGGTCTATCACTGGGAAGGGATCCTCAATGAGATGATCGCCAAGATCCAGGCAGGCACCCTCGGTGGCGAATCTTTCGTCATCACTCTTGCCAACGGTGGTGAAGTGGTTGAGTTCAACCCGGATAGCACTGTGGTCGCTGATGTCCAGGCTTTGGCCGACGAAACTATTCAAGGGATCATAGACGGAACCATTGAGATCACCTTGCCCTCGCCATAAGCTGAAGACAGACTATAGGTAAAAAATGACTTCGGAAGTTGCCATTTTTTGGCGCTTCCGAAGTCAGACCCTGAAGCAGTATTTTGAGGATGGCACGATGACCGATTCAAACAAACTCCCTTCTGGCCAGACTAGGATCAAAACGCTTGAAATGCGGCGCATTACCAAGAGATTTCCGGGTGTGCTTGCCAACGACCACGTCGACTTCGACGTTTGCTCCAACGAGGTCCATGCTTTGCTAGGTGAGAACGGCGCTGGCAAAAGTACGCTGATGAAGATTCTCTATGGCATGTACCATCCGGATGACGGCGAGATCCTGTTGGATGGCAAGCCTGTCACGATTGCCTCCCCTACAGATGCGATCAATTTGGGCATTGGGATGATCCACCAGCATTTTATGTTGGTCCAGACGTTGACCGTTGCCGAGAATGTGGCCCTGGGATTGCCATCCTCCCGCGGCCTGCTCACCGATCTCGACCGCGTCTCAAAACGGATCGTGGAACTGGCCGATATCTATGGCTTGAAGATGGACCCGGAAGCCTACATCTGGCAATTATCAGTGGGGCAACAACAGCGTGTTGAAATTATCAAAGCCCTTTATCGTGGGGCAGCCTTGCTTATTTTGGATGAACCGACCGCCGTGCTTACTCCGCAGGAAGTAGATGAGCTATTCATCATCATGCGCCAAATGGTTAATGATGGATATGCTCTGATCTTCATCTCACATAAATTGCATGAAGTAGTCGAGATTAGTAACCGTGTGACTGTCCTGCGCGATGGTCGCAAAATTGGCACTCGGCCCACATCCGAAATGACCAAACAAGACCTGGCAAACTGGATGGTCGGACGCGAAGTGGGTTTTGCTCCTGATCGTGGAATGGTGGAACGCGGGGAAATCCGTCTTGAGCTCGAAAATGTATCGTGCGGAAGTGACCGGGGAACGCCAGGTTTGCGTGATGTCAGTCTGGCTGTCCATTCAGGAGAGATTTTGGGGATCGCCGGAGTTTCTGGTAATGGGCAGAGGGAACTGGCTGAGGTGATTACCGGATTGCGCAAGAATACGTCGGGCCGCGTCAAACTGGAAAGGGATGATGTGACCGGTTTTCAAGCCGCTGAGCTTACGGAGCGGATGCTTTCCTACATCCCCGAGGAAAGAATGCGGGATGGCATGATCAAGGAATTTACAGTAGCTGAAAATATGATTTTGCGCGAACATCATAAGCAGCCATATTCCAGGTATGGCTTTCTTGGCTTGCAGGAAATTGCCCGGCACAGTAAAGGACTTATTTCCAAATTCCACGTTAAGACGCCCTCTGAAGATACACCTGTCAGAAATCTCTCCGGTGGGAATATCCAGAAAGTTGTCCTGGCTCGCGAACTATCGCGGCAGCCGCGCGCCATCGTCGCGGCACAGCCTACACGCGGATTGGATATCGGCGCCACGGAGTATGTCCGTGAGCAACTGTTGATACAGCGTCGTGAAGGGGCAGCTATTCTGCTCATTTCTGAGGACCTGGATGAAATCCTGGCACTTTCAGATCGCATTGCAGTCCTATACGAAGGCCAGATCATGGACATCGTCCCTCGCGGTGAGGCTACACCTGAAAAACTTGGCTTGCTCATGGCGGGTGTAAAACCCGAAGAAGAAATGTCCCAGACTTCGGAAGCCTAATGTCACTTACAAAATGTTAATTAAAATACTACCAAGGTTGTCCACTTAAGCAGTACAATACAATTCCATCGGTTCGGTGGTCGTGGCGCAGAAAGCGCTGCGGCGTTGGGCTTTCGTCCATCGAAAAGTGCCGCCGCCTAAGAAAGAGGTAGCCACCAATGAACCTTTGGCAAGAATATCTTTTACCCAAGACACTTGACGAAGCCATGCAAGCCCTGGCTTCCGCTCCCAGGCCTCTCGCTCCCATCGCAGGCGGCACAGACTTGCTGCTTGATCTGGAGCAGGGACGTCATTCCCCGGTTCAAACGCTTGTTGATATTACAGAAGTGAAGGAACTGCTCGCGCTTGAAATACGCGATGATAGTCTCTTCGTGGGCGCGGGCGTTCCAGTTAATCGCCTCGTTTTGGACCTGCTGACTGGCGCGCATGCCCAAGCGTTGGTCGAAGCCTGTAACTTGATCGGGGGACCCCAGGTCCGCAACGTAGCAACTCTCGGCGGAAATGTCGCGCACGCCCTTCCCGCCGCGGATGGGACTATTGCTCTGCTCGCCCTCAACGCCAAAGCCGAGATTGCTGCCATATCCGGCACACGCTGCGTTCCATTTGCTGAGTTGTTCCTTGGCCCAGGCAAATCTGTGCTTAAACATGGGGAAGAGTTATTAGTCGGCTTTTATCTGCCATTGATTGAAAAAGGACAAGCCTCCTGCTTCAAACGCATCATGCGTCCGCAGGGCGTGGCACTGCCCATCATCAACCTTGCGATTTGGCTTGAACGCGCCGATGATAAAGTTAGCCAAGTTCGAATCGCCGTTGGCCCGGGCGGACCCACTCCCTGGCGCGCCACTGATGCAGAACAAGCATTGATTGGCAAACCAATGAACAATGAGACCTCTGATGTCGCATTAGAAGCCTTACTCGCTCATGTGGGCTTTCGCTCCAGCCCACGCCGCGCCAATGCAGATTATCGCAGGCATTTGGTTACGACTTTGTTTAGAGATACGCTCACAGCCGCGTGGGAAAGAGCGGAATAACCACTAATGGTCTCTGTGGTCCAGATTTTTTGAGGAAACCCATGAACAATCAAATCTCCCTTACAGTTAATGGCATTAAACATACCCTTGAACCCGTCGCGGGTGAGACTCTCTCGACACTCCTCCGCCAGCGTCTGTGCCTTACGGGCACAAAAATTGGGTGCGAGGAATCCGAGTGCGGCGCGTGTACCGTCCTGATTGATGGCGAGCCTGTGCTCTCATGCATGTATCCAGCCGCGCGCGCGGATGGGAAAACCATCGTCACGATCGAAGGTCTTGCTACCCTCGCGCAGAGCGGAGCGAGTGTAACGAGCGCAGTCGAAGCGCAGGTTGCAACGAATGTTTCGTCTGCGCCTATAGCTCCGCTCAGCGCGAAGCTTCATCCGTTGCAGGAGGCCTTCGTCGAGCATGGCGCGGTGCAATGCGGATTCTGCATCCCCGGGCAGATCATGACCGCCTATGCCTTGCTCGAGCGAAATCCAGATCCTACAAGTGATGAGATTCGTTTTGCATTGAAAGATACGCTCTGCCGTTGCGCGGGTTATCCCACGATTGAGAATTCCATCCTTGCCGCGGCGCAAGCTTTGAGGACGGGTGAACCCGTCGCTAAACCAAACATTCCTGATTCGATTCACACGCATAAATCAGTGGGTCATACTCACCTGCGCCCCGATGGAATTGAGAAGGTAACAGGCAAGGCGATTTATACCGATGATCTTGAGTTCGATGGCATGCTGTATGCCAAAGCTCATCGCGCCATGGTTCCGCACGCGTTCTTAAAGAGCCTCGATATTTCAAAAGCGAAAGCATTGCCCGGCGTTGTTGCAGTGCTCACAGCCAAAGACATCCCTGGGGAACACAACCATGGATTGGTTATTTATGACTGGCCTGTGATCGTTGGTGTGGGGGAACGCATCCGCTATGTGGGAGACACGCTCGCGATTGTTGCAGCGGAAACGCAGGAGATCGCCGAGCAGGCGTCGGCTTTGATCAAAGCGGAGTTCGACCTCCAGCCTGTGATCACGAATCCCGTCCAGGCGCGTCAGGAGGGAGTCCCACAAATCCACGAAAAAGGAAATCTGCTCAAGCACATCAAAGTCCGCAAAGGCGACATGGACGCTGGGTTTGCGGAGGCCGATGTGATTCTCGAGCACACCTTCCATACCCCGATTTACGATCATGCATTCATCGAGCCTGAATGCAGTATCGGTGTGCCATTGCCTGATGGTCGCATGGAAATTTATGTCGGCTCGCAAATTCCTTATCAGGATCGAACGCAGGTGGCGCGGGCGATGGGCTGGCCTGAGGAGCGCGTCCGCATTGTTGGGCAGTTGATGGGCGGAGGCTTCGGCGGCAAGGAAGATGTTATGGGGCAGATCCATGTGGCGATGCTGGCGAATGTGACTCAGCGCCCTGTGAAGTTGTTGTTTGATCGACACGAAAGTTTGCTTGTGCATCCCAAGCGGCACGCTACGCAAATCCGCGTCAAGATCGGCGCGAAGAAGGATGGCCATATCGTCGCAAGTGAATCAGAACTGTATGGCGACACGGGCGCGTATGCGTCACTTGGCGAAAAGGTGATGACCCGCGCCACCACGCACTCGGCTGGCCCGTACGATATTCCAAACGTGCGCGCCGATTGTTATGCCATGTATACCAACAACCCGCCCGCGGGCGCATTCCGTGGTTTCGGCGTCACGCAATCCGCGTTTGCAGTCGAGTCCATGATGGACATGCTGGCTGAAACATTGAAGATCGAACCCGTTGAACTGCGCCGCATGAACGCGCTGCACGTGGGAAGCATCACCAACACTGGACAGGTCCTGCGCGAGTCGGTCGGCTTGACGGAATGTATTGACAGAGTGGATGCAGAAATGCGAAAGTACAACCCGCATCCTTTCAAGCCTACAGCTGATTCCGTTTCCTCTCTC
>DASWKT010000046.1:0-25731 GCA_036396515.1 Anaerolineales bacterium
GCATGGATCCCATCGAATTCCGTTTGTTGAACGGCGCGAAGGAAGGCGACCGCCGGGTGGATGGCCCAGTTTATGATCGCATTGGATTTTTGGAAACGCTCGAAGCCGCGAAGAATTCCCCGCATTACAACGCGCCACTCGAGGGTCCGCATCGCGGACGCGGGATAGCAGCTGGCTTTTGGTATAACTATGGTGGCAAATCCAGCGCCTCAGCGAGTGTCAACAGTGACGGGACTGTCAGTTTGTCAACCGGTTCTGTGGACATTGGCGGGACGCGTACATCCCTTGCGATGCAATTGGCGGAAGGGTTGGGCATCCCTGCTGAATCGGTTCGACCTTCTGTTGCGGATACCGATTCGGTTGGCTATACCGAAGGCACGTATGGAAGCCGTACGACTTTTGCAACCGGCTGGGCCGCATATGAAGTCAGTAAACTGTTGAAAGAAAAATTAGTGGAACGCGCCGCGCTGATTTGGGAGACCGAGGTAGATACCATTCGATTCGAGCATGGAGCATTTTCATTTGGCGAGAAGCAAATGACGTTCAAGGAACTCGCTTCGCGTTTGGATGAAACAGGTGGTCCGGTCGTTGCCAGCGCCGCAGTGCGACCTGAACATTCCGGTCCTGCATTTGCCGCTCATATTGTGGATGTGGAGGTTGATCCTGAAACGGGCAAAGTGCAAATCCTTCGTTACACCGCCGTGCAAGACGCGGGCAAGGCAGTCTATCCAATGTATGTGGAGAGCCAGATGCAGGGCGGAGTTGCTCAGGGGGTCGGGTGGGCTTTGAATGAGGAATATCTCTACGATGAACAAGGGCGATTGGTCAATTCAAGCTGGCTGGATTATCGAATGCCCGTCACTTTGGATTTGCCAATGATCGAATCCATCATTGTCGAAGTTCCCAACCCTGGGCATCCCTATGGTGTGCGCGGAGTAGGGGAGGTGCCGATTGTCCCGCCACCTGCCGCGCTGGCGAATGCCATTTATCGCGCCGTTGGTGTACGCATGAATAGTTTGCCCGCGACCCCCGCGCGCATAGTCGCGGAGCTTAATAAGCAAAAAGGATAATTATTTGCCAGTCGTTTGGATTCCATCCCTGTTGCGCGAACTTACAAATGGGCAAAAGTCTCTTTCCATTAAGGGAGATACTGTTCGGCAGGTAATTGAAAATTTGGAAAGTAAATACCCGGGCATAAAAGAGCGGCTGTGTCACGGAGAAACTTTGCGTCCATCGATTTCAATAGTTGTTGATGGACACACAAGCACTTTGAAACTTCGTCAAGAGTTGCACGAATCAAGCGAAGTTCATTTCGTGATTTCAATCAGTGGCGGGAAATTTTAGAAAAATCTGTCCAGCAGATTTCTGCTGGACAGTTCGCTTAATCCTCCTCTTCTTCTTTCTTTACCCCAAATGCCTCATCAATGCGTTGTAAGATTTCAGGAGTAAGTTGTGACGCGACTTCTGTGGTTCCTAGATTCTCGTGAAGTTGCTCCACGCGGCTCGCTCCAGTGATGACCGTGCTCACGTTTGGATTCTTGAGCACCCACGCGATGGAGAGTTGTGAGAGCGTGCAACCCAGTTCCTCTGCAATTGGCTGAAGTGCCCGAACCTTGGCAAGTTTGTCCCTATCGGTCACGCTTTCGTGAAGCCAATCATAGCCTTTGAGCGTAGCGCGGCTATCTTCCGGTATGCCATTCAGATATTTGCCTGTCAGCATACCCGATGCCAGCGGGCTGAAGGTGGTGGCACCGTAGCCATAATCCTTGAACAGGCGCGCATATTGTTTTTCAAATCGTGTGCGTTCAAAAAGATTATATTCAGGCTGTTCAGTGACTGGTTTGTGCAAATGATGCCTCTCTGCGATGTTGATCGCCGCGACGATCTCATCCGCGTCCCACTGCGAGGTGCCCCAATAGAATGCCTTGCCCCATTCGATGATATTATGCATCGCCCAGACAGTTTCTTCGATGGGTGTGGTTTTGTCGGGCCGGTGGCAATAGATCACATCAACATAATCGAGCTGCAGCCGTTGGAGCGAACCGTCGATCCCCTCAATGAGTCGCTTGCGGTTGAGCGTATTGCGCTCATTGACGCCGTGGTGCAGACCCCAGTAGAGTTTTGTCGTGACGAGATAACTGCCGCGCCGCCAGTCCATTTGTTTGAGCGCGGCTCCCATTACCTCTTCTGATTTTCCGCTTGCGTATGCCTCCGCGTTGTCGAAAAAGTTTACTCCGGCATCATACGCCGCGGACATGATCTCCACCGCGGCTTTTACGTCCACCTGATTCTTGAATGTGACCCACGAACCGAGCGAGAGCTCACTGACCCTGATTCCCGTCCTTCCCAAGTGACGATATTCCATGCTGCCTCCAGTATTGGTATGTTGATGCAATTATAATCTTCTCATGCACCGCATGCCCTTTATCTTCTTTCTGCTTACCTCCCACTTCCTCTATTTGACTGCATGCACCACTGAACAGGCTCAGTCAACCTCCCCGGCAGTTGACCTGATCCCATTCGCCACCTCAACCCCAAGACCACTTCGCCCTTCGGATCCTGAGGGCCTGGTCGCTGCTGAGACGCCTCTTCCCAGCCCAACGCCTTTTACCTACACTGTGCAGACAGGCGATACGATAAGCAGTATCGCTCTCCAGTTTGGCGTATCCATGGATGACTTGCAGGCTGCCAACCCTGAAATCTTGCCAAACGCAATGTCAGTGGGACAAGTGCTCAATATCCCGAGCAACCCCGATAACCCTTCAGGCGAGCCGACGCCTACTCCTGCGCCGTTCACTGTTCAGCAGATTGAATGTTATCCGACGACCGATAAAGGCATGTGGTGTTTTGTGCTTGCTCACAATGACTTTTTCGAGTTTATGGAAAACGTCAGCGCCCAGGTGACGTTAGTCGATGCGAACAATGCCATACTGGTGAGTCAGCCTGCGCTGCTGCCTCTGAATATCCTTCCGCCAAATACATCGTTACCTCTGGCTGTTTTCTTCGCTCCAGAGATTCCATTTGACGCGAAGCCACAAGTGCAAATCTTGACCGCGATCCTTTTGTTGCCGAACGATGAAAGATACCTACCCGCTAGGATTAATAATACGCTGGTGCAAGTAAATGCAGATGGACGTAGCGCGCGCGTCAGTGGACATGTGTTATTGCCGAATCAGGCAAAGGCGGCTAGTCAGGTTTGGGTGGCGGGGACGGCTTATGACGACGCGGGACGCGTGGTTGGCGTCCGCAGGTGGGAATCGAGCGCGGAGCTGCCTCCGGGAGGAAGTCTTCCGTTTGAGTTTATGATATCCAGCATTGGAGGAAAGATCGCGCGAGTTGAGTTTGCGGTGGAGGCAAGACCTTGAATTTGTCGGGTGTAAGGCACAGCAGCTGCTGTGCCCTACACCCGACATGTTATTTCCCTTCCAGCCACATATATCTCTCGATTGAAATATCAATGGGTGTGAAGACATATCCTTTCACATACGGTTTGACCAATTGATATGAAAGCGAATGCGTGGTGAATAAGGCAGCCGCATCATCCACAATGATCTGCTCGGCTTGCTGATACAGCATGATGCGTTTCATCACGTCCTGTTCAACGCGCGCGGCTTCGAGCAATGTGTCCAGCTCGGTATTGGAGTAGCCGCCGTTATTCTGTGTCGAACCCGTGTGAAATAGCACGTCGGCAAAATTTTCGGGGTCGGGGTAATCTGCGCACCAGCCGCCACTGATGAGCTGACCATGATTGCCGGAATAAATTTGGTCCAGAAAATAATTCGGCTCCAGGTTTTCAACGGTAATGGTCACGCCAAGATTCTGTTCCCACATCTCAGCCAGCGCGGCGACATCCGCGCCGATGTAAGAGCCAATGCCCGAATCTGTGAAGACGATGGGTGGTAATCCTTCAGGCCCGCCATATTTCGATTGGGTAAGCAATTGGCGTGCCTGGTCGGGGTCATAAGGCATTCCCTGTAGCGCGCTGTTGAATCCTGGCAACCCGGGAGGATACAATCCATCTGCCGGGAGCGCGTGCCCATCCAGAACCACGTCAATATATTTTTGTCTGTCAAACGCCATGCTGAACGCTTTACGCACACTCAGATCATCGAAGGGCGGACGCGTGGTATCGAAAGTGATATAGCCTGTACACAGGTTGACTCCCGTAATGAGTTCGTTATGTAACGGCTCGCTGGCATCCAGGAACCGGTCGGCGTCATAGCGGCTTATTCCCGTAAGGTCAATCTCATCTGATTCATAGAGCCGGATCCCGACGCCTGAATACAACTGAACGACCACGTAAGGCAGCGATGGCGCGCCAAGGTAAAAATCGGGGCTGGCCTCATAGACAATTAATTCAAAGCGCTTCCACTCATGCAGACGATACGGTCCTGTTCCGTTTGGCTGGCGATACCATTCAGCGCCGCTCTCCACGTTTTCTTTGTCCACAACGAATGCAGTGGAGTAGGTCAGTTTGTAGAGGAAATAGGGTTTGGGTGCGTCGATTCTTATCTGTAATGTGTGATCATCCAGCGCCCTCAATCCTTCAATATGATCGGTTTGCCCGGAAGCCATTTCCTTTACACCGAGGATATCGCCCAGATAAGTGAGCACGGTATCAGATTCCAACACAGGGCTGGCTGCGCGTTCCCATGAATAGATCACATCCTGCGCAGTGACCGCGCGCCCATTATGGAATTTTGCATTTTGGCGCAAATGGAATGTGTAGACTGTTCCATCGGCGCTGACATCCCAATTTTCTGCAAGGTCCGGAGTGAGATTCAATTTTGGATCAAATGAGACGAGTCCGCTGAAGATGAGCTTATCTCCTGAGCCAAAAGTGGTTGCGGGATCATAATCGCGCGGATTAGTGGACTCGCCTCCTGCCAGGACCAAAGCCTGGTCCAGCGGAACATCAGTTTGTAAAGCTGCCGCGGGATTCGGCGCAGCGATTCCGAGCGCACTTGCGAAGATCAGAATCAGCAGAAGATTTCGCGCTGAGCGGAGGCGCGATTTTTGCGCCGTAGTCGAAGCGCGCTCAGCGCGGGTTATCTCACTGAACATTCTCCCCTCCTGTTCGATTTTGACGGCTGACAACTACACCTAATATAAGCACGCCAATAAGTAACAGCATAATGCAACATACTCCAAGCAGGACGAGAGACAATGCGAGAGGAGGAGCTGTACGCGCGGGCATTTCAGTCGCTGGTGTGCTGTCAAAAGAGGAAGTGGGTATTGCAGTTGGAGTGGCCTGTTGCGCCACCGCTGCACCTGAAACAGGAACGAGGGTGGGGACAAAGGTTGGGGTTGGCTGGGCGGTTGGTTGTGCTGACACAGACCGCGGCTGCGCGCCGATCGCCTGTCTCCAGGCAGCTTCCAGCCCTTCGATGTCAAAGCCGTAGGTTTGAATGAGCGCGTCGTCGATCGTCATTCCGTCCTTTAACGCCAGGAGCAGGGCGGTCATCTTCTCCTGTCCATAGGTCTCAATAAGGAACTTGGTGATACTGTACGACTGACTGTAGGATAAATAAGCTTTATCTGAAACTTCAGAAAAGCTTCCGCTCAACAAACGGACGGTAAGCAGGGTATCGTCGCGGATCGCGTCTTCGAGTTGTCTTTGGGAAGGTGTATCCAGTTCGCCTTCACTGTAGACGGCAAGGCCTTCGTTCAGCCAGGTGGGAACATCGCCGAGGCAGGAAAAAGTAAGATGGCCAACCAGCACGTGGGTGAGTTCATGGATGACGGCATCGCGTCCCCAATCGAGATCAGATTCCGATATGCCGAGGATGACGATATCTTGGTCGGGGAAAGCCTGGCCGCCTGTCCAGGAAGGTTCGTATAGGATGGCGTCTTTTAAGTCATCATTGCTGGCGTAGATGTAAATATCGATGGGTGCATCCGCCTTGAGGCCTGATTGTGTTTCATTGAATTGCAAACCATAGTAGGCAGCTTTTGCCAGATCCATGGCGAAAATTTGATCCCCTTCATACCAGTGCAGGCGCAGGAAATCGCCGTTGTTCATGGCTTTCCAGTCGTGAACATCATCCAGCCAGGTGGCAGTCTTTGTTTCGCTTACTGTCTCTTGGCCGTTTGCATCCGTGACGCGCCAGCGCCACCACAGAGTCGCACCCGGCGGCAATGATCCGCTCTGACGCATTTCCCACGTCCATACTGCATTGACAGTTTTCCCGGGAGTGAATTGCGGAAAGGCTTTGGCGATCACTTCGCCGCAAGTTTGTTGTTCGTTTCCATACTCCAGCACAACTGATGCGATATCGACATCATCTGTGAATCTGGCGCTGAAGGTGGCCGTTTCGGGGAAATCGAGCGTGATTTCGTTGTTCGTCACGTTTGTGAGAGGGGAGGCCAGCGCTCTCATAACGGTCAGCAGGCTGAGCGCTTCGGCTCGACCGCTCAGCAGAACGCTGAGAATGAGCGCAATGATGATCTTCCGCATACCATCTCCTCAAAAGATTTCTGGCAAGTGTATCACCGCCTGAGCGAAAATATTACCTTTCAAACTCTTTTCAAAGAATAATGGTTCGTTTGACGCACCTATCCCTTGCATGTATAATCTTTTCAATCTCCCACTGTGGGGGATTTTCTTGAGGTATATATGGCCTTACGCGGCAATCTACGTGATTTTACTATTACTCAACTACTGAACCTGATTAATCTTGCTCAAAAGACCGGCACACTGGTTGTGGATGGTCCAAGCGAGCAGGCATACGTTTCGTTCCGCGAGGGCAAACTGGCTTATGCACGTGTAGGCCAGGATGACGGAAGTCTTGCACTGGTTTTGCATAAGGCCAACAAGCTGACCGTGAATCAATATCGCGCGATCGTCGAACGCGCCGGCAGGATCACGGATAAAGAATTGGGATTGATGCTGATCAATGCCGGTTATCTCTCTCAGGAAGAGATCCTTGCCAACCTGCAGGGATATTTTACGGAGATCATTCGCCGCCTATTTACCTGGGTGGAAGGTTTCTTCCGCTTCGAGGGGGAAATGCTTCCGCCGGATGACCGCATCAATGTGCGCCTTGATCTGGAAAATATTATCATCGAGGGTTCACGCCAGTTGCGCGAATGGGAACAACTCCAGGATGAAATTCCCAGCCTTGAAATGGCTCTCAAATTCACCGACCGTCCATTGAAGAATGTGAACCTGAGCGTGGAAGAATGGCGGGTTGTGTCGTTTATCAATCCAAAGAATACAATGAAGCAGATCGCACACACGAACAAGATGAACGATATCGAGATTCGCCGGATTGTTTATGGATTATTGCAGGCCGGCCTTGCAGAAATCATCCGGCCTGAGGGTATGGTCATCCCACAGAGCCCCAAGACCTTCCCAACACAGAACAAAGAAGAACAGAAATCATTGGTAAACAAATTAATTAGTCGTATTCGCGCGCTGTAATTATCAAACTGGAAGGATAGGACTTATGCAAACAGTCAAAATGGTGGTGACAGGGCCATTCAGCGCTGGGAAGACAGAATTTATACAGTCCGTCAGCGAAATTGACGTGGTTTCGACCGAACGCAAGATCTCGAGCCCCGCCGAGCGCTCTGTTAAGGAAGCCACAACGGTCGCGATGGACTTCGGCCGCATCACAGTGGATGAGGATCTTGTACTTTATTTGTTTGGTACACCCGGCCAAAAACGCTTTGATTTCATGTGGGAAATTCTTTCCGAGGGCATGCTGGGTTTCATCGTGATGGTCGATAGCACCCGGCCCGAAACGTTTCGTGAAGCACGCTCGATCCTTGAGACGTTTCGGGCCTATGCGCCCACCCCCTATGTCGTCGCGGCCAATAAACAGGACCTTGGAGATGCCTGGGAGCTTCAGGATATGCGACATGCGCTCAGGCTCGACAGCAAGGTAAAATTCCTTCCTTGTGTAGCCACGGATAAGAACACCGTCAAGTCTGTCCTGCTTGAATTGCTCTATAGTATTCTGGAAGAGATGGAGTCTGGAAGGTAGGAAAGGCTAATAGGTGCTCAATTACTTCCTATTGGTCTTGGGTAAGACCGCATAGATTCAATATACGTCAATACCATGGATAGCGAAACTCTGAAAACCTCAAAAAGACTGGGCCCGCTGAAAATATTCATTAGCTCAACTTATTTGGATTTAATAAGCTATAGAGAAATCGTGACCAATGCTCTGCGAAAACAGGGACATAATGTCATTCAAATGGAATTCTTCGCGGCCCGTGAAGAAGAACCGAACAAAGTCGCAAAGAGTGAGTTGGGAAAATGTGATGTCGTAGTTGGGATTTATGCCCATCGCTATGGATCTATTCCTGACGAAAATGATTATTCAATTACAGAGCAGGAGTATTGGCATGCTAAAAGTCGAGGTAAGCCTGTTTTTTGTTTTATAGTAAATGAGGATCAACCCTGGCCGCCAAAAATGATGGAACGCGAACCTGAAAAAGTGGACAAATTAAACAAGTTCATAGAAGTAATTAAGAAGGAGAAGACTGTTGATTTCTTTACTACTCCTGAAAATTTAGCGAGTCAAGTTACGGCGGCTATTGGAAGATATATGAGTGAACTATCAGAGCAGCCTTATGTACAAACAATAGATCGGCCAATCACCTCGCTTCCCTACCTGCCTTACTTTTTCGGTCGAGAAAACAAACTGAAAGATATTGCGGATGCGATCTCGGCCAGTGCTCGAACGTGGGGGGTTCTTATTGATGGGCCTGGCGGCATTGGGAAGACAGCTTTGGCAATCAAGGCCGCTCAAGAAGCCCCCGATGCTTTATTTGATAGAAAGATCTTTATCACGGCAAAAATACGGGAACTTACGCCTTCGGGCGAGAAGAAATTGAATGAATATGCTCGAATTAATTACCTCGCGCTTCTCAGTGAATTGGCTCTCGAACTTGGAGAAGATAGCATTCCAAGGTTAAACGAAGAAGATCGTGCGAACGCCTTGCGTCGTGCCTTAACAAAGCAACGAGTATTAATCATCTTTGACAATCTTGAAACGTTAGAAGATAGTGAGGCTTCTCGGCTTTATCAATTTTTGAGCCTGCTCCCGGAAGGGAATAAAGCGATTGTAACGAGCAGACGTCGTTCAGACGTTGAAGCGAAGGTTATCCGGCTTGGCCGGCTAAATGCAAATGAAGCAAAAGAACTGATATCCGAACTTGCAAAAAGCAATAACCTCTTAAGAGAAGCATCTTTGGATGAGAAACAATCACTAAATCTATATACTGGTGGCAATCCTTTAATGATTAAATGGATAGCTGGCCAATTGGGACGCGAAGGAAGTAATTTAAGAACTATTGCCCAGGCCATTGAATTTATGAAGCGAGCGCTCCGTAATAAAGAAAAATCTGAAGAAAATGATCCTCTCCAGTACATTTTTGGCGACTTAATCCAGACTTTGTCCTCGCCAGAAAAAGTGGTTTTGGCTGCGATCACTCATATTGGGCTTGTTACCAGTGATAGTTTCAAATGGATTTCTCAAATGTCTGAGGATGATGATGATTCACAGCTGCCTAAAGGCTCCATCGAGAATATGCTTGACGAACTTTCAAATCGCTCGATACTGATATCTAATAAGAAATTTACAGAATATTATTTACCCGAAGTCACCGCTGGATTTATACGATCCAAGATGCCAAACGAAGTAAGTTTGGCAGGGCACCGGTTGGCAAGATACGTTATTCGAATAGCGAAGGAATTTGATGAGCATAAGGATTACAGTGAAATAAGAAACCTGGAAAAGGAATGGCCGGCTATTTTGTCTGCATTACCGTATTTTATAAAGGGAGCGAATGATGATTTCCAAACCCTTTGTCGGCGCTTGGAAGGGTTCTTGAAATCGAGCGGTCGCTGGGAAGAATTATTATGGATATATCAAAATGCAGAAAAGAAAGCAGAGAGCAGCCGCGATTATTATTCAGCGGGATGGAGAGCCTATGACATAGGCTTGATTTACAGTTATCAAGGTCAATCAAAGGATGTTCTAGACTACGCAAATCGCGCTGAAAATCATTGGAAAAAACTCGAGCCGAGCAAAATCTCTAAAGAAATTCCTTTGGTCGGTTATCTTTATGGAGTTGGCCATAAACTAGAGAATAATTATGCCGTTGCTATCAAATCGTTCAAAGAATCCTCTAGTAAGTTGAGGGAAGCCATGGCCGACAGTAGCAAAATCGCCGATGTTCTGAACGCGCTTGCAGAGGCACAAATGGAATACGGAGACCTTTTGGAAGCAGAAGAAAATTTCACTGAGGCTCTTCGAATTGCAACTGATAATGAGAATCAAGGAGAAATTTTAATATATCAGGGCAATTTAGCCGAATTAGCCTTGGCGCAAAGAGATTGGACGAAAGCTGAAAAATTAGCTCTGGAGGCATTAAAATTAGCTGAAGAAATCGGACAGCAAGAAGAAATAGCTCAGGATAATTATAGAATAGCTCGTGCTCTTTTACTGCAAGGCAATGCCTCTTTAGCATCTTCCTATGCCCTAAAAAGTGTAAATATTTATACAAGACTGCGGCATCCGTACTTGCCAGAGGCTGTGGAGGTTCTTATGAGATCCAGAGAAGAAAGACCCAAAAAAATTGCAAACAATTAGAAATTTGCCTCGTGATAAAGTAAACAAATCGAATGATTTATTTGTGCAGATTAAACAGTTTCACGCAAACGATATACTAAATGTCCTCACTTACTACTGATCAAGGCTTAGTTCATTATGAGGTGTTGGGGCGTGGAAGGCCTGTCATACTTCTACATGGCTGGTTGGGATCGTGGGGCCTGTGGCAGGAAACGATGGGTGTTCTCGGGCGCTACTACCGTACCTACGCGTTGGACTTTTGGGGATTCGGTGAGTCGGGTAAGAAGCGCAGAACTTACACAGTTCAGGATTTCGTCAGTCTTGTCGATCAATTTATGGAGCAATTGGGCATTACTCACGCGCCGTTGGTGGGCCACAGCATGGGTGGTACGGTAAGCCTTTCGGTTGCTATCAAATATCCGGAGCGCGTGAGTAAGGTGGTTGTGGTGGGTTCGCCGATGGTAGGCTCCTCGCTCGCGCCAATCATTAAGCTCCTGGGGCTTCGCCCGGTTGCCTTCATGCTTTTTAATATGATGGGATTGTTCAGGACAGGAATGAGGTTGTATTCTCCTTTTATATGCAAGGACCCGCGCTTTCCGGATATGATGGACCGCGACCTTACAAGGACGACCCTGGAATCCTTTTTACTTTCAATTGGATCACTTCGACGTACAGATCTGCGCCCGATGCTGGATCAGATCAAAGTTCCTGCCCTGGGCATCTACGGCGACCGCGACATTATTGTCCATCCCAAACAATGGCAGCCGATGCAAAAAGGGATCGCTCACGCGCAGATCGAGCGGCTTCCGTTTGCCGGGCATTTTCCTATGCTGGAGGAGCCTCAGCAATTTGCAGAGAGACTCAAGGCATTCCTGGATCTGGAAGAAATATCTCAGCCATCACAATCATCTATATCCCTCACCCCTTCACCCTCGGTGACACTTGCCCCATGACTACTCCTACAGCAACATACCATTATCCGAATCGGATGGGGAGAATCATACTCTTATCCATGGAAGAAGTGATGGGGCGCAATGGCGTTAATGCAGTTCTGAAACTTGCTTCTCTTTCTTCTTTTATTCAAAAATACCCTCTCGATAACTCTGATCTTGCCTTTTCATTTTCCACGGTCAGTACCCTTACAGAAATGCTGGAGCACGTTTACGGTCCTCATGGTGGACGCGGGCTTGCCATGCGAATTGGACGTGCCTGTTTCAATTCCGGGGTTCGTCAATATGGTACACAGTTGGGTCTGACTGAAATGGCTTTCCGCCTCCTGCCACTCCCAGCAAAGTTGCACGCGGGTGCGAGTGCCTTTGCTGAATTGTTCAATAGGTTCACAGATCAGCGCGTGCGTGTCGAAGAAGAGGATGGGAAACTACTCTGGCATATCGAGCGTTGTCCATTGTGTTGGGAGAGACACACCTATGAGCCGGTTTGCCACCTGGCAGTTGGATTGCTGCAGGAAGCACTGTACTGGGTGAGTAGTGGGAAAGTCTTTAACGTGGAAGAGAAAACCTGTATTGCCGCCGGTGACAAGACCTGTACCATCGTGATTGATCAATCCCCCATTTTTTAGCTGGATCAGCAACTCTAAACGATTCTGTATACAGGCGGGCGGGAAGGGGCGGGAACTTCCCGCCCAGTTTTTTCAATTTTGTGGAATAATAGTTTCTTGGTATGCTTAAAGTTATCCTTAACGCCCTTCATCCCATTACGCCGTTCAACGAGCCCGCCCGGGATTTGCGTGTTCAAAACCATCCTCTCTGGTTGCACCAAAGGAATGTCCTTGCGCCTTACACGACGCGTGAGCTTGAATTGAGGCCAGGTCAGCGTATGCCCGTTGATCGCGAAGAGGCGATTGTCTACCGGGACAATCTGTTCTTCGATGAGGGGTATATACGTACTTTTATTATGGCAGCCCGGAAAAAGGGACGCGCCTGCCGTGCAGCCTTCTCCGCGGATGACCTTGCATTTAGAGAGCATGCCCTGCCTCTGTCATCCTCCTATACCCCCGCTGGAGGCCTCTATCTTGCGGATTTGTGGTATTACCCGCGTGGGCCTGTTGCAGATGTTGACCCATTGGTCGTTCACCTCGAATCGCGAGAGATGGGTTACTATCATGTGCCCACTTACATGGCAGACCAGAGCGGCGATCTGCTCTTTCATGTCCCTTTGCGGGCGCTGATCGCGATTGACTCGTGGGTACATATTTTCATTGCCGATGTGGTTTTTGGTGTATTTTCCCGGGGTGCCCATTTTGAAAAGCGCCTGAATGAAGACCTTGCCTTTAAGTTGCGCATTCTGGGAAAGGCAATATATGAGGGATGCCAGATCTTGGAGTGTTCGGAACTAGTCAAGGTTGGCCGGAACTGCGTGATTGATCCGCACGCCATCATTCATGGACCGACCACCATCGGAGATAATGTTACGATTAATGCAGGCGCGGTGATCGAAAATTGCATAATCGGGAATAATGTAAATATTTCCCAGGATGTTCAGTTGATGCTTTCGGTCGTGGGGGATGGAGCCTTCCTTCCCTTTCGCGCCTCCCTGTTTATGACGACGGTTATGGAGAACAGCATGATCGCACAAAATACCTGTTTGCAAATGTGCGTGATAGGACGGAACACGTTTATCGGTGCTGGTTCTACATTTACAGATTACAACCTTATCCCCGCACCAATCCGTGCCGTCGATGGAAAAGGAAAGCTGAATATTTCCAATCGCCCTGTGATAGGTAGCGCGGTGGGACACAATTGCCGCCTGGGTTCAGGAATGATCGTATATCCTGCTCGTACAATTGAGTCGGATGTTGTCCTCGTTGCTTCAAAAGACCGCCGCGTGATTGACCGCGATATCCGTTTTGAAGATAGCGATCATTCCAAGTTCAAATCTGCCAGCTTGCACCGGCGGTTGTATCCACGCCCTGGGGAAGCCGAAGTAGAATCCTGGTAATGCTTTGGATACCTTCGCCTTCATCATCCATCCTATCGATCCGAAGCGGGATGTCAGCCGCAAGTTCCCATTTCTTGGACGCCTACTCAATGAGAAGCAGATAGACTTCTTTTCTACATTCTTTCCGCCTGTTTACATCTCTGAGATTACTGGTATTACTTCAGAAGCGACGGGAAAGGAAATAAAAGGCTGGTTTATTGCCTGCCCTTACACGCCACGACGAATGATGGAGTTGCCGGAACAAACCGTATATCGTAAGATTACTCAAACAGGTCGCTTGGCTGAGAAGCTGGGTGCTCAAATTTTGGGGCTCGGAGCGTTTACATCGGTCGTTGGAGACGCAGGCATTACAATCGCAAAGGCCCTTGATGTGCCTGTCACGACTGGCGATTCGTATACCGTCACGGTTGCGGTGGATGCCATTCGAGAGGCGGCGCAAGCCATGGAGATCCCGTTAAATACTGCCACGGCTGCCGTGGTGGGCGCAACAGGCACGATAGGACAGGTTTGTGCTGAGCTACTGGCTGATGATGTCGAAAGGTTATACCTTATCGGCCGCAGACAGGAGGCTCTTGAAGAATTGAGCGACAGGCTAACTGTCCAGGCCAGAACGCTTCGGCCGGGTGTAGCGCAAGCCGAGCTTATCGTCAGCACGAAGCTGGATGTTTTGGCTGATGCCCAATTAATCCTGACGGTAACGAGCGCTATCCACGATGTCATCCGCCCCGAATTCTTGCAGCCTGGCAGCGTGGTGTGTGATGTCGCCCGCCCTCGTGATGTTTCTGCAATGGTGGCAGCGACAAGAGATGATATATTAGTGATTGACGGCGGAATGGTTGATGTTCCAGGACCCGCTGATTTCCATTTTAACTTTGGCTTTCCACCCGGAAAGGCTTATGCCTGTATGGCTGAGACCATTGCCCTGGCACTGGAAGGCCGTTTCGAGGACTATACCTTGGGTAAACATCTAACACGAAAACGCGTGGAAGAGATTGATGCCATGGCTAAAAAACATGGTTTCCGCTTGAGCGGGTTTCGTTCGTTCGAGCGCGAGGTCACACTGCAACAGATCGAGACAGTGCGCCGCAATGCAATACACGCGCGTAAAACGCGCGTGGCGCAAATGTAATTTTGGAGGCTGCTTATGGGAAAAGCCCGCCTGTTGGTTGTGGAAGACGACGTTGACATTGGAAATATGCTGAAGATCTACTTTAGCGGCATGGATTTTGACGTTGACGTTGCAGTGCGCGGTGCAGATGCGCTGGAGAAGACGAAACAAGTGCTGCCGCATTTGATCGTGCTCGATATTATGCTGCCTGATATTGATGGCTATGAGGTCTGCCGCAATTTGCGCACCAACATGCGCACAAGTCACATCCCCGTGATTTTCCTCACGCAAAGAGATGAGCGTAGTGATAAATTGCAGGGTCTTGAGCTGGGCGCAGATGACTACATCACCAAGCCTTTCGATATTGAGGAACTCAAATTACGTGTTCAGGGCGCGATCCGACGCTCCGAGCGTGAGAGTTTAACCGATCCCCGATCTGGACTCCCCGCGGGACGCCTCATCGAAGAGCAACTGCGCCGCATCATCCGTGGAAACGGCTGGGCTCTGCTCGACGCGCGTGTCAATCACTTTGAGCCTTTTAAGGATGTCTATGGTTTTGTTGCGGGCGATGATGTTCTCCGTTTCACAGCTATGATGATCGGAGAGATCGTGGATGAGCTTGGAACCACGTCTGATTTCATCGGCCACGCGGGCGGCGATAACTTCATCATTATTACCACCGAAGAAAAAGCTTCCGGGATTAAACTGCGCCTCAAGGAAAGGTTTGATAAGGAGGTGCAGACACACTACAACTTCATTGATCGCCAACAGGGATTTATGCAAACACCTTCAGCGGATGGGGCTACGGCCAGGGTTCCCTTTATGACGATGTCGGTGGGTGTCGTGTCGCCAAGTAAGCATTCATTTGCCGACATTCGCGAGATCACCGAGCTTGCGGCCGAAGCACGCCGCCAGGATGCCGCGGCTGGCGGATAAGGTGACATCTGATCATGTCTTCCGGGCTGCAAGTGGGCTTCGTGTTAGTTATCCTGGCGCTGGTACTGATTGTTCCGGTGCTGGTTGTGGTCACATTGCGCCGGTTGCCGCATAACGCGTCGCTCACATTGGAATCCACTTCATCTTCCATTTCCCCTGATTCTTCACATTCAAATGAAGCTGTATTAATTGTCCAGACCGGTGGGAGAGTTGAACACGTGAATGGCCTGGCGCGCGAATGGTTTGGATTGCGTGCGGATGAGCACGCAGACCTCGAGCGGTTGATCCGTCGCACGCGTCCTGCCGAGGATCTGTTTAATCTTTGTGCACGGCAGGGACAAAAAAGGCTCTCAGTAGGTGGGCGATTGGTGGAGGCGACCTCTCATCAAATTCCGGGGCCCTATCCCCTAATGATTATCACAATGCGCAGTGTGGAATTCTCAAAGAACTTAGATGAGGTCGGCACCGATTCATCCATACTACAGATTGTTAGCGACTTTGGCAAGAGTGTTTCCGCCAGCCTTAATTTAGAGGAGACTTTATATGCCATTTTGTTAAATGTATCCCACCTCGTCCCTGCTGATGTGCTGGAAATCAAGGTCTGGGATGCATCGCAGCAGGCTCTGATACCTTATACATTGGAATCGTCTGGCTCCTCACGTGTAGTTCGCGCCGCGCACTCCCAATTTGGCGGACTGACGAGCATCTTGCATACCCGCCGAAAGCCTCTCCTCATTCCAGATATCCATATTCCTGATGCTTCGTTGTCTGAATTGCCCGATAGTTCACCCGTGCAGTCCTATCTGGGCCTGCCGCTCATCGTTGATGATGAAGTGGTCGGCACTTTGGAGATAGGCCATCTTTCTCCTGGGGTCTTGGGCCAAAATGATCATGATCTTATTCAATTTGTTTCTGCTCAAGCGGCGTATAGTGTGCGTAACGCCCTCTTATATGCCAGTGAACAAAGCCGTTCCGAAGAATTAAGTGGGCTCGCGAATCTGGCACAAGCTTTTGGCGCTGTACAGGATTATACAAATCTGTTCGGTCGTCTTGTTGAAACCATTGCGCCGCTCTTATCAGTTGAAGTTCTAGGGTTTTTGCTCTACGACGAAAGCAAGCGAACGCTCGAAGGTCAGATCCCATTCCAGGGACTGCCGAATCATATCGTTGAAATTTATCGCACAAGCATTCAGCCTGACGGCGCGGCGGAAAAATTATTGTCTGGCCGGGAACTACTGGTAACGCGCAATGCCGCGAATTCCCGGGCGTGGCACGAGCTCGGTCTGCAAAACTTTGCGCAGGCAGCCAGCCTGCGCGAATCCATTCTTGCACCTCTTATATCGGGTGAACGCTTCGTAGGTTATCTGCAACTTTCAAATCATCGTCAATCTGTTGTTGAGTTTTCTGAATCCGAAGTCCGGCTGGCGAAAACAGTTGCCGATCAGGCTTCAGGAATTATAGAGAGTTCTTTTGTTGTCGAAAAGTCTCGTCAGCGCGCTTTGCGTTCCGATGCATTGCGTCGCATTGCAAGCCTGGCGGCATCCAGCGCAACCCTTGATGAGATCCTGCGTTTCTCTGCCCAGGAACTGGCTCGCCTATTCCAAAGTGATCTTGCGGCCATATTTCTCCTTGATGAAGGAGTGGGCGAATTGCGGCTGCATCGCGAATCTGTGGTGGGTGCATCCGCGGATTCTGTTGCTGCCCTCGCGCGTCTGCATATGGAGGAACCTCAATATCGTTACACGGTGTCTGGAAGCCAAAAGCCATATATTTCCGGGCACTTGAGTTCCGACCGCCGCATTCTGCCTGTCTATCGCCCCTTGGTTACAACTCTTCAGGTTGAATCCGCAATTGTCGTTCCGCTTGTGGTCCGTGATCGGAGCCTTGGCGAATTGATGTTAGGCAGCCTGAAAACTGAATTCTTCAACACATACGATTTGCAGGTGATCTCCACCGCGGCCAGCCAGTTGGCCGCAGCCATAGAAGATGCTACGCACTCCACGCAGACAGATGAAACTCTGCGTCGCCGTGTTGAACAACTGACCTCCATTGCACGGGTCAGCCGCGAATTAAACTCGATGGTCGACCTGAAATCCTTGCTGGAAGTGGTGCGTGATGAAAGTTTACGGACCACGCGGGCAGAGTGTGGAGCCATTCTTCTCTTCGATACAAACGCTTCATCCAACCCGCCGCCTGTTACCCTTTCACTGGGTTGTTCTCTTCCGGAAATGTTTTCCCGTCTTGATCAAAAAGCGATCCAGACCGGCATTCCGCAATTGGTGGTAGATTACTCCGTGACTGGCGAACCCCCCCTCCATGAGGGAGTTCGTTCCGCCATGGTTGTGCCCATCATTAATCAGGGTAAGACGGCCGGTCTGATCCATTTGCATTCCAAACAGGCCGGGTTTTTTGATCGGGCGTCACTTGAAGTTGCCCAGACTCTGGCTTCACAGGCTGCAGTCGCGCTTGGAAATATTCAACGCTACCAGGAAGAACGCCAGCACTCTGAACTTCTTCGCCGTCGAGCCGAGACGCTCACAAAATTAACTGAAGTTAGCTATATCTTGAATTTTGAGCAACCTCTTGACCAGTTGCTTCGCACCATTGTCCATGCAATCCGCGAAGCAACACCTTTTCAGGCGGTGCTTGTTAGTATTTATGAGCCGGCAACGGGCTTGTTACGCCGCGTCACAGGCGTAGGTTTTGCACCCGAAACCCTGGTCGAGCTGATGTCACGCAAACAGCCCCTTACCAGCATTCAACACATGCTTAAACCTGAATTTCGTATCAGCAGGTCCTATTTCATACCGGTGGATGAAGCTCCGATCATCCCGGCAGATGTCCACATGGTTACATTGGACCTTGAGGGTCGGCCAGAGAAATCACCGAATGCCTGGGACCCTGATGATTTCCTCATTATTCCTTTGGAAGATAATCAGGGCGCTCCTCTGGGTCTGATCAGTGTGGACGCACCGCGTGATGGCTTGCGGCCCGACCGCGCTACCATCGAAACACTCGAAATTTTTGCTGCACAGGCCTCGCTTGCCATATCCAACCACTCACGCTTCCTGGAATTGCGAACAAGAGCGGACTCTTTATCAGCGGGCCTGGAAAGGCAACAGCGGCTGATCAGCCTTACACAAAACGATTTGCCAATCCTGCTTCGCAAGGACCTGGATCAAACCATTGCCATTCAAAACCTCGATCAAAGAGGACAGCGTGTGCGGGCGGGCCTCGCAATTACAGAATCTGTAAGCCGCCAATTGGATGCATCCTCGGCCTTACAAGCCCTGGGACGTGAGACGTTGACTCAGCTGAGCATGGCAGTTGCGATGGTGGCTGAAGTGACAAACGAAGGCCCGCGCCTCCTGCATGTGCTTGGGAGTGTGCCGCGCGCTACCAGCCCGGAAGCCCTGTTTGGTCAACGAAATCCGCTTCGGGCTTGCTTGCAGAGCGGCGAGGCGATCCTGATCTCAAATCTGGATGAAGACCTGGAATGGCGCGAGACTCCGCTTCTTACCGCGTTGCGTGCCAAGTCGCTGATCTGCCTCCCGATCAAGATTGATAAGCGGGCGGTAGCGGCCATGCTGGCCGTGAGTCCTGAACCAATGCCCCCATTTACAGATGAAGATCTGCAAGTCTATCACCAGATCGCGCGGCAAACATCCGTTATTCTGCAGAACATATCCCTGCTCAACGAGACACGCCGCCGTCTGCAAGAAGTAAACCTCCTGCTGGATTTCAGCCGTCAATTGCGCGGTTTGGATTCGGATCATATCGTTCAAGCGTTGCTCGAGAGCGCGCGACGTGCTTTAAGTTCAGCCCATGCGGGTGTGGTGCTGGTCTGGAATGAGCATACAAGTCAACTGGTTCCACTGGCAGTTTCAGGCTATGCAGACAACGAAACCATGAAACGTATCGTCTATGGCACCGGTGAATCCCTGCCAAGCCGGGTCTTTGAATCGAAGCGCCCCATGCGTGTGGATGAGGTCCAGTTCACACGAGACTATGTCTTATCAACAGAGGGATTACTGCTCTACCGCCAGGCAACGGGCGGGCGTTTACCTGTTTCAAGTTTGTTGATCCCGATCCAGTCTGGCGAACAGTCAGTAGGTGTACTGGTATTGGATAATTTCAATACTCCTGCGGCCTTTACGGCCGAAGATGAAGCTTTGCTTCTTTCGCTTTCACAACAGGTTGGACTTTCACTCCAAAATGTTCGATTGGTTCAAACCACACAGGAGCGTGCCGTCCAGTTGGAAGCGCTGACTAATGCCGCAACTACTCTCACGGCAAGCCTGCAAAGTGATGAGTTGGTTGCATCGCTGCTTGATCAGCTTGAACCTGTCATTCCCTATGATACAGCTACATTATGGTTACGTGAGAAGGGGCGGCTTACCGTAGCCGCGGCGCGTGGTTTCCCCGATACTGAAAGCCGCCTTGGCTTGACGATTGCAGTGGAAGATAGTGTGTTGTTCAATCAGATGATCCGTACGATTCAGGGAATTCTGGTTGGTGATGTAAGGCAGGATCCCCGCTTTCCACCCTTGGAAGCACCCCGCCTTTCCTGGCTCGGGCTGCCTCTAATCTCCAAGAACGAAGTCATCGGCGTTTTGGCCCTCGAAAAGCGGGAGGCAAATTTCTATGATCGTGATTATCTCCAGGTCGGCACAACCTTAACCAGCCAGGCAGCAGTAGCCCTGGAAAATGCAAGGTTGTTCGAGGAGAGCCTCAGCCGCGCAACAGAATTGGATGAACGTTCGCAACGTCTGGCTCTCCTTAACCGCTTCTCGTCTGCCTTGAGCGGTTTGCTCGATGAGGGCAAGATTTTGCAATTAACTGCGCAGGAGTTGATGGATGCATTGAATGCTCCCCGTGTTTCCGCTGTTGTCTTCGAACGCGGGATCGCGGTCTGGAAACATTCATTACCAAAAACAAGGGCTCCACTTCCACAGAATTTGCCTGATGCACCAATTTTCCATCGGCTGAATGAGTCTCTGGGCGTATTTGCAACGGACTCCGTCAATACGGAGCCAGACCTGACCCCACTCGGTGGTTTTCTAGGCGAAGAAACGAAATCGCTCCTCGTATTGCCTTTGGTAAGCGGCGCCAATCTGCGTGCGTTAATTTTCATCCATCAGGACGCAGCCATCCGCTTTAGCCTCACGGAGATCGAATTGGCACGGACGCTCACCAATCAAGCATCCATTGCCCTGGAAAATGCGCGCTTGTATCAATCCACGCTTTCCACCGCGGAACGGTTCTCGATCCTGAACCAGGCGAGTTATCAAGTTGGTACCAATTTTGACCCTGAACAGATCTATGTTGCTGTTCACCGGGCAGCCCAGCGCCTGATGCCCGTAGAGTCGTTTGTGATCAGTTTGTTGGATGAGGAGACCGATGAAATCGAAGGCGTTTATCTGGTGGATGGCGAGGTGCGTGCGCCCGTTACCCGCATCCCGCGTGACCAGGGCCTGAGTGGCCGCGTAATCACGTCCGGCGAACCCTTTTTCATGCATGGAGCTGATACGGTGGATGAGCTGGGTGGTATCAATTATGGCAATCCAGATACGCCACTTTCCATTCTGGCCGTGCCAATGACGTTAAGTAATAAAACCGTTGGCATGCTTTCTGCACAGAGTTATCAACCCAATGTATACACAGAAGATGATTTGCAGATCCTGAGCACGCTGGCGAATCAGGCGGCTGTGGCGATCCAAAATGGCCGTCTCTTCAGTGAGACTCAGCGCCTGGCATTCGAACTTGAAGAACGGGTTGTGGAACGTACCGCGCAGTTAAAGCGTGAACAGCAGAACACGGAAACCCTGCTCCGCATCCTTACGGAAGTCTCTTCCAGCCTGGACTTGGACCGCGCCTTGAATCGCACACTTGCTTTGCTTAATGATGCCATCGGTGCCGAACAGGGGACAATCATGTTGCTTAATGCGGATGATAATCTACTGCACTACCGGGCCGGCTATGGCTACCTTACGGAGAAAGCTGCAGAAGTAGGCCGTGGATTCAAACTCAAGATCGGCGAAGGACTGGCAGGCTGGGTGGTGGAACAGCGTGAGCCAGCCTTGATCCATGACCTGCTTAATGATTTTCGCTGGGTTCAGACAACCTCATCCTCACGCGAACACCGCAGCGCGATCGCAATGCCGCTGCTGGTTGCAGAGGACGTAATTGGGGCATTGATGGTCTACCATCGCAAGCCGAATTACTTCAGTCGTGAATTGCTGAATATGGTTAAAGCCATTGCAGGACAAGTAGCTGTCGCCATCAACAACGCACATTTGTATGAGTTGATTCGCGATCAGGCTGAGCGATTGGGCAGCATGCTTCGCCGTGAGCAGGAAGATGCAAGCCGTTCGCAGGCTATCCTTGAAGCGGTCGCAGATGGCGTATTGGTTACAGGTTCGAACAATCGTATTTCCTTCCTTAACCAGTCAGCACAGCAAATCCTGGGGTTGGAAGCTGGCCGTGTAATTGGCCAATCGCTGGATGTGTTTGGTGGATTATTTGGTAAGTCAGCCGGCTCGTGGATGCAGACCATTCGCGATTGGTCTGAATGGCCAATAGCACATCAGCCGGGAGATACCTTTGCAGAACAAATCGATCTGGAGAATGGTCATATTGTATTGGTGCATCTTGCGCCCGTAATATTCCAGAACGACTTTTTGGGCACGGTGTCCATTTTCCGTGATATTACGCATGAGGTTGAGGTGGACAGGTTGAAGTCTGAGTTCGTTGCGACGGTGAGTCATGAACTTCGTACGCCTATGACGTCCATCCGTGGGTACGTGGATGTCCTTCTAATGGGCGCGGCCGGTGCGTTAGATGAGAACCAGAGGCACTTCCTCAATATAGTCAAGAACAATACCGAACGGCTCAACATCCTCGTGAACGACTTATTGGATATTTCGCGCATTGAGACCGGACGCGTCACGCTGTCGCCGCAGCCACTTGATTTGCGAGAGGTTGCCGAGGATGCTATCGAAGATATTCTCAGGCGCTCCCAGGAGGAAAATAAACCCATGGCGCTTTCGCTGGAGGCACCCAAGAAATTGCCGCGCGTCTATGGAGATTCGGAACGAGTTCGTCAGGTTTTTGGGAATTTGATGGATAACGCCTATAACTATACCCCTGAAAATGGCACGATCACCGTGCATATCCATCCTCCAAATGGTGGACATGAGGTCCAAGTGGACGTACAGGATAATGGTGTGGGTATCCCCATGAACGATCAGGATCGTGTGTTCGAGCGCTTCTATCGAGGCGAACATCCGATGGTCTTGGGAACACCGGGAACTGGCCTGGGTCTTTCCATCGTCAAGCAGCTCGTGGAAATGCATAAAGGCCGCATCTGGATGAAAAGCAGTGGTGTACCAGGTGATGGTACGACTTTCTCTTTTACCTTGCCTGTATACGAAAAACAATGAGGCTTGAATGGCAAAGATCTTAATTGCAGAGGATGAACGCGATATTCGGGACCTGGTCGCTTTTACATTGCGATTTGCGGGTTATGAAGTCTTTGCGGCAAGCAATGGGGAGGAGGCAGTTGAGCTCGCGCCAAGAGTGAACCCCGATCTCATTCTTATGGATGTTCGCATGCCTCGAATGACTGGTTATGAGGCTTGCAAGATCCTGAAAGCAGATCCAGACTTGAAGGATATCCCTGTGGTTTTTCTTTCTGCAAAAGGGCAGGAGAACGAGATTCAACAGGGGCTGGCTTCGGGTGCGGAAGACTATCTGCTCAAGCCATTCGCGCCTGATCAATTGACCTCGCGTGTGAAAATCATCCTGGCGAAATTCGGGAAATAAATTGAGCGCGATTCTCCTCGATAGCTCCATAGTGCATTACGAGGTGTTGGGACGCGGCCGTCCCGTCATCTTTCTGCATGGATGGGTCGGCTCGTGGCGGTATTGGATTGCCTCCATGCAAGTCACCTCAACATCCTATCGCGCCTATGCGTTGGATCTCTGGGGCTTCGGAGAAACTGCTCGCAACACTCTGAATTATTCCCTTGAACAACAATCATCTCTCCTGGATCGGTTCCTCATGGAAATGGGTATCGGCAAGATTGCCCTCGTCGGTCATGGATTGGGCGCTTTGGTTGGGATGACCTTTGCAACCCGCTTTCCGAAAAGTGTGGATCGTGTGATGGCTGTTAGCTGTCCGTTGGCTTACGAAGCCGTTCACAGCCGCTTACGGACGGCTCCACCGCTTGAGCTCTCCGACTGGCTATCTAGCCGTACCCCAGAGGCTACCATTGCCCTGGCAGACGCTTCAAAGACGGACCCTCGGGCCGTTACCTCTTCGATGGTCGGCCTGCAGGCGAACAACCTGTTTGGCGGTTTCCGCGATTTGAACATTCCATGTCTGCTCGTATACGGAGAAAAAGATCAGGCAATCACCATTCCAGGCGAAGATTTTTCTCTTTCCACGATGACGCATCAAATTGTGTTGGAAGGCTCCGGCCATTTCCCAATGATAGACGAGATGGTGAAGTTCAACCGCTTGCTAACTGATTTCCTGGCGCTTGACCAGGGACTGAGCCCGCGCGAGTTGCAGATGAAGGAAGAATGGAGGCGCCGCGTCCGTTAGCCTGCGTTCAGGCCGCTTCTTTTGCTGCAGCCGCCGTCACTTCGACAGGCTCAGTGCAGGCTCCGGCGGCGTTTGATTTAATGAGATTGACAGCCTGAAAAATTAGAGTATAGTTGTAAATAACTGAACGGGGAGTCCCGCGACGCGGGACTGAGAGGAGCGAGCCGCGCTCGACCCGCAATACCTGATCCAGGTCATACTGGCGGAGGGAATATAGCTTTTTGTCCACAACCATCCTCCGCCCTCGGAGGATTTTTCATTTCTTCGAGCTGTTACAGTCTACCCGGTTCAAATCATGCAACGCGTTCTCATCTTCGCCAACGGCGAACTACCCGACCTCAACAAAGCCCGCCTTCTTCTACAGCGGGATGATTACATTATCTGCGCAGACGGTGGAACCCGTCATGCGCTGGCACTGAAACTGCAACCAAACCTCGTGATTGGTGACATGGATTCGCTGAAAAAAGGACAATGGCAAAAATTGGAAAATGCCGGGATTGCGATCGAGTTATATCCACACGATAAAAATGAGACCGATCTTGAACTCGCGATCATGCGTGCAATTGAATTTGAACCGCAAGAAATCCTCGTTATCGCCGCACTGGGTGGACGGTTCGATCACACTCTGGGCAACCTTGCCTTGCTCAGCGATATTCGACTCTCGGCAATCAACACGCGCTTCGACGACGGGGTGGAGGAAACCCTCTTTTGCCGGGAGCAGGTCGAAGTCCATGGAAGAAGCGGAGATATCGTCTCATTGATCCCGTGGGGCGGACCCGTTCAAGGCATCCAAACGCAGGGACTGCGCTGGTCCTTGAATGGCGAAACGCTTTATCCGGACAAGACGCGCGGCATCAGCAACGAAATGCTCAGTGATACTGCATCTGTTTCAGTCGAATCAGGATTGTTGCTCATCGTTCATCGCCGCCAATCGTAAGTCGAAAGGTTCCCATGAAAAAACTAGCTTTACTTTTATCCACTTCCCTCCTCCTTTTCTCATCCTGCTCATCTCGATCAACTGCCACTCAATCAACCGAGCCTCAAACTCTCACCCTCGTGACCCACGACTCCTTCGGAGTAAGTGAAGCGGTGATCAAATCGTTTGAAGCAGAGAACAATGCGAAAGTTGTATTTCTGCAAAGCGGCGACGCGGGTGCGGTTCTCAACCGGGCTATTCTTACCAGGGAGGCGCCGTTGGCGGACCTTCTCTTTGGAGTGGATAACACGTTTCTCTCCCGCGCCCTTGAGGCTGATATTTTCGAATCGTATGAGTCGCCCGCGCTTGCCGATATTGATGATTCATTCAAACTCGATTCAACTCATCGGGCTACGCCCATCGATTATGGCGATGTATGCATCAATTACGATAAGGCTTATTTTGCCGAAAATAATTTATCCATCCCGCAGAGCCTTGAGGATCTTACAAAGCCTGAATATGCCGGCTTGCTGGTGGTTGAAAACCCTGCCACCTCGTCAACAGGCCTGGCATTCCTGCTTGCGACCGTCGCGCACTTTGAAGCCGCGTATCTCGATTTCTG
>DASWKT010000047.1:0-9913 GCA_036396515.1 Anaerolineales bacterium
TGAGAGCAAGTTTGTTACGCATTATGATCACCTGTTCCTAAAGTCAGTTCCCATCCCGATTGTTTCTTGACCTTACCTAGGCGGGAGGGCATGCCCTCCCGCCTAGATGTACCTTAATCTGCCGATTTGAGGGCGTTATAGGACAACACTGTGCCGACCAGCAAGATTACGGCGTCCAGATAGATCAGCCCTAAATGGCCCAAGGTGCCGATCCCATAGGGGAAATGCAGAGGCACGGCAATGGCGACACCGATCACGGGGGTGAGAAAGGCTGTCCACATTGCCCATTTCTGGCCTGTGCGGATGCCAAACCAAGCCAGCGCGATAACCGCCACCCCCAAGGCGATGATGAAGGCAGAGACGGCAACCTGCAAGTGACTGATGTACTCGTATAGGTCGGGACTGAATGCCCGAATCTGCTCGGGTGTTCCTCCTACGTGTGCAGGGGTCAGACCCAATTCAATGAAACCAGTAAAGTTGCGGATCAGGAACATGATCCCATAGCCTACGAGGCCGATACCGGCGAGGGCGACGATCTTTGCACCCAGGTCGGCAGATGCGATCGTAGATCGTGTGCGAGGGGAAACTTGGGATTGAGTAGCCATAAGATTTTCTCCTTTCTTTGGCTGGTGAATTGCACTTAGGATAACAAGTTCACCTCCCAAGAACCTTGTCTGCTTCTTACCTGACCCTTACTTAGGGCACTAATTTTGTTTTGGAGAAAGTAAACAATCAGAATCTGTACCTGACCGTTGATTTTCAACCCATTCGAGGGACTGGGATTGCAGCAAAATCACTAAGCCACCAAACGCTCCAACATCAGCCTGGCTTCGGTCGCTTCGGCCTTGGCCTTCTCCAGATCTTCAGGCGCTTGCCGCTTCTGGCGGATTTTTGCCATTGCCATAAGGCAATGCGCGGCATCATATTGGTTTCCTGTGGCTTTGAAGGCTTGGCTCGCCTGGTCATAACAAATCATTGCACTTTCAAAGTCCCCCTGTGCAGCCGCCAGTTCGCCGCGCGCCTGACGAGCCATCGCCAACCAGGCCTGACTTTGATACTCCTGAGCTGCCTTCTCCAGGCGCTGGCAGGAATCCTCAGCCTGTGCAAAATTGCCTTGCGCAAGCTGAACACTTACTGCAACCGGGTACAGCAGAGCATGGCAGGTCGCACAATGACCATGGCGTTCACTCATGGCCAAACCCAGCGCCAGATAGTGAGCCGCAGCTTCAATTTCGCCTGCCATCAGCCTGTTGCGTGTCATTGAGGCATACAGCCGTGTCAGACAGTGTGCACGCATGCTCGCCCGTCCGGCGACGATAACCCCCTCCTGTAGCAGAGCCATGGCTTCATCGAGACGGCCGCGTGCTGTCATCAACGTTCCCAGCCGTTGTAATGCCAGCGCCTCTCCGGACGCTGCCCCGAGTTCATGGTATAGGCGGAGCGATTCGCGTAAAACTGTCTCAGCCTCTGTCCAATGACCAGCCTGAAATTCCAGGGCCCCATTGAAGCATTGGCAAAGCGCGATGGCGCGCGGCGCACCCATCCGTTTTGCCTGATCAAGCGTGGTGGAAACCGTGTGCTTGACCTCCTCATACCCTTTATCACCATACAGGTGATATTCCCATAGTCAGAGATGGACATCAAACGCATCGGTCACATCCAGCCCAGCACCTGCAAGCAAAGCACGTTGCTCCTCAAAGTGTAATCCTCTCTGCCATTCGCCCAGCGAGTGGCAAGCCAGGGCAAGCATCTCGAAGGCGCGTGCAATGGCTTCGGTCCTTTGGATATGTTCAGCAATATCTAGGCTTTTTTGCGCCGCATCCAAGGCCTCCTGATATTCGCCTTTGTGCCAGTGGAGTAGCGCAATGTTATAAAACAGATCGGCAATTTCAGGCGCATCTGCCTGTTCGTTCGCAATGGAGAGTGCAAGCTGTAAATGTGTTTCTGCAGCCATCATATCTCCTGCTGTAATTAGTGCATTCGCAGCACTGCAGTGTAGACGAATGTGGTCATGATGTGCGGGAGTCCAGCTTTCAGTAGATTGCAGCGCGAGCGCACGCTCGAAGCATTCAACGGCCCGGGGTGTATCAGCCAGTATCGCGTACCATGAGCCCATGGATTCAAGGATCATCCAACGCTGGGCCGGATCCTTGAGTGCGAGAGCATCCATCAAAGCCAGCGCTTGCTCAAAATGTCTGACTGCTACCTCGAAAGCATACAGATTGGCTGCCTTTTGTCCAGCTTGGATGAGATATCCGAGTGCGCGATCCCGACGTTCGCTCAAATTAAAGTGATAAGCTAGATCTTCAACATACGGAGCCAGAGCTTGCGAGCGTATTGCGTATATGGCTTCGATGGCTTCCCCTGCGCGGCCGTGCAGCCTTGCTCTCCGTGCCCGACTCAACGAGTTATAGAGCGCGTGGCGTGTCAACGCATGCCGAAAACGATAACCCATTTCCGTTTCTTCCAGAAGATTGGATGCCAGGGCGGCATCCAGTGCATCCAGTAATTCGCCCTCCGGCAGAGTAGTCATTCTGCGCAATATCTCGAAGTCAAATTCGCGTCCAACGACTGCGGCTGAAGTTAATACAGTTTCGACCTGTGGCCCAAGGCGCGCCGCTCTTTCACGCAACAATCCTTCCAGGTCATTGGGGGCGTGTAGCTCTGCTCCAGGCTTGGGACTCCATTTACCCTCATATTCTTCTAGCTGGTCCGACTTGAGAAGTGCGCGCGTGATTTCCTCAATAAAAAAAGGATTGCCCTCAGCAATATCTTGGATCGCCTCAAGGAGCTGGGGCACTGCTTCTCCTTCCAGCGTCTGGTTCACAATTTGGGCCGCGGCATCCTCCTCCAGAGGACTCAGGTTCACCGTTTCGCTCAATCGTTCACGATACAGCGCATTCAGGAGTGAACTTAACGGGGTTGTCGCAGACCCTGTCCAATCCGCCCGGCAGGCGGCCAACAAGACAACCTGTGCCGTGTGCGTTTGGCGGGCGAGGTAGTGAAAAAGATGCAGGCTGGTCTCATCGGCGGCATGCAGATCATCTATGAACAAGACTACCGGAGCCTGCGAAGCCAGCTCAATAAGAAATGCGGCCGCAGCATTGAAAAGCCCCAATTGGTTTTGCTGTGGATCGCCAGAGCCTCTAAAATGAGTAATAGGATTTTCGCCCGGGGGTTGCCCATGTTGTACCAGATAGTGATCGAATGCCTCGATGAATGGTTGATAAGGCAGTTGTCCTTCCTGTTCATGTACTGTGCCAGAAAGCGTCATCATTCCAGCACCTGCCGCCGCGCAAAGCACCTCGCCTGCTAACAAGGTCTTCCCGACGCCCTGATCTCCGGCGATTAGGATCGTTCGTCCTTTGGATTGTTGGACAGATAACAGACTAGTAGAGAGAGCTTCGAACTCAACGTTACGCCCTACCAGAAAACGGCTCGGCTGGAGACGATCTGCAACAGACCAGGTTCCTTTCTCGACCTTGGTAGAGCGGCTTGGCGAGGAAGTCAATTCTCCGTTGAGTATTTGGGTGTAAAGCGCCGAAGTCTCAGGTTCAGGCGCGAGGTCCAGTTCGGATGCAAGCGCCTCGACGCAGGTCTGGTACTGACGCAATGCATCGTGGCGCCGGCCCGCTAATGCATAAGCCCGCATCAACTCTCGGTGAACTGGCTCATCTGCTTTATCATATACGAGCAGTGGTGAAAGCAGGGGGAAAATCCGGTCATATTGGCGGGCATCACGATAAAGAGTTGAGAGCACCAAGCTGGCATCTCGATGTTGGCGTCGCAGCGATTCGCGCTGCGTCAACGTCCATTCAGCGTAAAGATCATCTGGGAGGAGGTCGCCTTTATAAAGAGCAAGGGCTTCTTCCAGAGACGCGATCCGCACATCCTGATTTTTTGTTAGAGTTGAACATAAGTGCTCGAACTCAAGCGCGTCTACCCACACCGATTCATTGAGAGAAAGAACGCCATCTTCGAATTTGAAAAGCAAATCAGATGTATCCTCTCCGAGGGATTTGTTTAGTGTTTGACGCAGATCGTGAAGGGTACGATACAGATTGTTGGCCCCCGAGTCAAAATCACTCTCCGGCCAGAAGAGATCGATTGCTTGATCCTTGACTAGCCGCTTTTGAATGGCAAGATACTTTATGAGCGCGGCGGCTTTTCGCCTCGGCCACTCGTCCGCGCGCAAATTCCGCCCTTCTCGGAGTATTTCAAAACGACCAAGCAAATATAAATAAACGGATGATTTTGCTGAGTTCACGCTAGGCTAACAGAAGGTGCTTATACCAGACAACCAATCAGAGGGAGCATGTTTGTAAGGACGACAAATGTTCTAGAAATCATGCTTTCATCGATTTGATTTCACGTGACGGATGGAAGAGAGATTGCCAACGAGCAGATAACTTTGCTAAGTGCTTTCCTCGTGGTGAAGTTTATCCGCGATCTCGTACTTGACGAGTTTTACCACACGGGCTTTATCGCGGAACATCCAGGGGACAATTTGCCTCGCATGCTCAGGACCTTCCGCCTCGACAATGGCCCAAGCCGCATGGACGCCGGCATCGCAACCCCATTCGAAGTGATGCAGATACCCAGCGGCATGGATCTCCTTCACGGCTCTGTCGCAGTCCTCCGTAGAGTGGGGTGATTCGATAAGATAACGATCCATATAACCTCTCATTGTAAAAAGGACGAGTCGTATCAGAATTATATACCCCTCGTTGATTTGTTTTCAAGTAGACATTTCTATGTTTCAAGACAGCCTACGCCGAAGCAACCGCGCTCATGGTTCCATCAATTATCAGAGCCTTATAAATTTTTCCCATCTGGGGAGGAGGGGGACTCATCTTGTTTTCCAGCCACCATTCGATCAGTGCAAGCAAGGATGTCGCCATATGATTTGAGGCGATGTTAGCTGGTATATGGCTGTTGGATCGTTGCAGGAAACCGCAGGAATTCTGGAACATCATTGATATTTTCTCGATTACGGATTTACGGATGCGGGTAACAGCCTGACTCTTCAGCAAAATTCGAAAGAGATCAGATTCTTGCCTGATGTATTCAAAAATGAGTCTCCCCTCCACTTCATTAGCAGGATCTTCTGTTTTGCCCGCTAATGTTTCGATGTGACGAAGTAACTCGGCCACTCCCTCGTCTAGAATTTCCATGAGCAATTCATCAATCCCATTGTAGTGTCTGAAAAAGGTGATGTAAGCTACATCTGCGCGGTCTGTGATCTCTTTGATCGTGAGAGAACGGTAGTCCTTTTCCAAAATTAGTGAAACGAGAGCATCTCGCAATATGCGGTGCGTCCGACGTACACGCGGGTCAACGTTTACAGGGGAAGATTTCTTCGGCATGGTAATCCAGTTTTGTTACAAAATGCAGATTTTTATAACTTTTGTTACATCGAAGCCAGATTCATCATTGACTTACAGAGCAGGCTGGCTACAATGCAAAACAATTGTTATACAGTATAACAAAAAGGAGCAACCATGAAAACCATAACTGCTAGCACGGGAAAAACCTGTAAGCCACATCATATACCAAACAGCGAAAAAATGACCGCGGATCAAGTGCAAAGAGCGTATGATGAGAGTGCCGATCAATATGAAAAAAAGATTTGGTTCGACCAGTATATTCTCGGCGTAGCGCGGCTAAGAAAGAAGCTACTTTCAAAAGCAACTGGCAAAATCCTGGAGGTGGCATGTGGAACGGGCCAGAATTTTCCGCTGTTTGCTCCCAACAGTGAAGTCACGGCAGTCGATCTGAGTTCGAAAATGCTGGAGATCGCCCGCGAGAATGCAATCAAGCACGGGCTGAACGTGAATCTTGCAGTGATGGATGCTGAACATCTTGAGTTCCCAGATGGAAACTTTGACACGGTGGTCTCCACGTTGTCTACGTGCACTTTTCCAGACGCAGTCAAGGCCTTGCAGGAAATGAAACGCGTCTGCCGGGCCGATGGATTAATCCTGCTTCTCGAACATGGTCACAGCAATGTGTCATGGCTTGCAAGATATCAAGATCGCCACGAATATCAGCATTATCAAGATCACGCGGGATGCCGCTGGAATCAAGACCCATTGGATTTGCTTCAATCAGCAGGCATAAAAGTGTTGAAAAGCAAGCGAAACATTCTGGGTATGTTCCATTCAATCGAAGCGGCGCCGTTAGGTTGATCTACAAGCAGGAGCTAATATGACATTATCATCCGAACGCCGATATGACCTCGATTGGCTGCGCGTGCTTGGTGTGCTTTTGCTCATACCTTTTCACGTGGCATTGATCTTTGTGCTCGACCCAAACGCCATCATGTATATCAAGGATGTGGTCAACAGCCGCGTATTGGAGGTAGCCGCTGGGTTTGTCCACATGTGGCACATGCCTATGCTGTTTATTATTTCAGGGAGTGCAACGTATTTTGCGCTTGGCTTTCGTTCCGCGAGGCAATACATTCGTGAACGTTTCCTACGCCTGTTCATTCCCCTCGTCTTAGGCATCTTAACTTTTGTTCCTTTCACTACTTACATCCAACATAGTAACATTCTTTCATTACAAGAAGGCTACATTGGATATTTCCACTTCGACCTCAATCATCTGGATGGATTGAACGGAACATTTACGCCAGCCCATCTCTGGTTCATTCTGTACCTATTTGTCTTTTCGCTGATCGGACTGCCTCTTTTTCAGGCATTACGCTCTGGAAAAGGGAAAGGAGTAATCAAAGCTTTGGGAACTCTGACGCAGGCTCCGCTGAGTCTGATGGTATGGGGTATCCCTTTGACGCTCGTTGCCGCGCTGAATATGCTTGGGGACAAGAATCCGCTCTATTACTTCCTGATCTACTTTTACGGATTTGTTCTCGCGGGCGACGCTCGCTTCCAGCAATCTATTGATAAATTGACGTGGGTCGCATTGGCGTCTGGCGTGTTCGCTGTAGTGATCAATATGTTGATGCCAATACAGAGTTACACAGAGTGGACGGTGCAATGGATGGCGTTGGGCTTGATGTATGAAATGGGACGCTGGGCCTTGACGCTGGCTGTGCTTGGGTTGGGTCATCGTTTCTTGAACCGCACTAGCAACTTATTGCGTTATGCAAGTGAAGCGGCGATGCCGTTCTACCTCTTGCACATGACATTCAGTGTGTTGACCGGATATTTTGCAATCCAACTCGATGCGCCCGTCGCGGTCAAATATCCATTGATCGTTTTAGTCGCGACTGGCTCGACGCTGGTTGCATACGAATTGGTGCGACGTTGGAATATGACGCGTTGGTTATTCGGAATGAAGCCTATCAGGCAAGGTATGCCTGTTGCATCGAATGCGAAACTTGACAGGCAACCATTGTAATATTTATTGGAGAAGTCTGAAGTTTCTTCAGTGGTCTTATGAGCACACAAACTAAAAGCACGATCCTCCTCTGCACTATTGGCAGCGCGGGCGATGTCTACCCATTTATCGGCATTGGACAGGAATTGAAAAAGCGCGGTTTCCGCGTTGTCCTTATTACCAGCCAGTATTTTGAAACCCAGGCACGCAGTGCTGGGTTAGAATTTTTCGGACTCGGCAGTTCAGAAGATTATCAATCGATTATTCAAGACCCCGATCTTTGGAGTCCAGATAAAGGCTTCAAAGTATTTGCAGATCGGGTTGTCTTTCCAATTATGGAGCTCGCTTATGAGATCATCGCAGGCTTTGACCCAGCCGAAACAATCCTGGTTGCTCAGGGACAGTTCTTCGCAGCGCACATCGCGCATGAGAAGCTTGGCTTCCCCTTCATCACCATTCATTTACAGCCAGCCGCCTTTCGCAGTGTTCATGAATTTCCATTATTGCCGATCTCGCTGCCACCTTTTGTAATACGCGGGTTGTTCGGCCTGATCGACGCCCTTGTGTTGGACAAACTGTTTGCCCCAAATATCAATCGCTTTAGGCAAAGTTTGGGACTGCCGCCCATCAATAAAATTTTCGGCGGCTGGATCCACTCCCCGCAAAAAAACATCGGCTTGTTTCCTGAGTGGTTCGCCCAACTCCAACCTGATTGGTCCCCACAAACAGAATTGACCAGTTTCGTTTATTACGACAAACAAAACGGGAATGAAGATATTTCCAATGAGCTTGATGCATTTCTAAGTGCAGGCAGCCCGCCAATCATATTCACAGCGGGTACCGCCATGAAACATGCAGATCAATTCTTTCGGGATTGTATTGAAGCCTGCCAATTGCTTGGTCAGCGCGGCATATTGCTCACACAACATCCCGAACAATTGCCCGACGAACTCCCACCAGGCATTCAACAGTTTGCTTATTTACCTTTCAGCAAAATACTTCCGCGAGCGCTGGCACTTGTCCATCATGGAGGCATCGGCACCACTGCACAGGCGATAGCCGCAGGCATCCCGCAGGTGATACGTCCTATGGCACACGACCAGCCCGATACTGCCGCTCGTGTGGAAAAACTAGGCATAGGGAGATCCTTGAGTCCGAAGAATTTCAACGCCAAATCCCTCGCAGAACATTTAGAAAACTTGATCGCATCACAGACTGTACTAGATCGCTGCAAAATCTATGCTGAAAGAATAGATCCCGATCAGTCGCTCAATGATACATGCATGATCATTGAGAAATTTTTCCGCGATCAACTATAAGAAGAAAGCATCTGTATCCGGCATAAGTCCTGATCCAGCGATGTGCGCGTGTGAAACCAGATCTGCCGCCTTCGCCCTCTAACCCTGGAATAACTTGACGCATTTTGTTTAGAATATTACAATATTCTAAATTCCTAATATAAGGTCGGCGTCCAATGAGTGATCGAAATTTGTACCAATTACATGCCAGTATTTGCCATACATTGGCCCATCCCAAGAGGCTGGAAATCATAGATAGACTACGGGTAGGGGAGCTATCGGTAACTGAATTGGTGGACGCATTGGAAATCAGCCAGGCTAATTTGTCACAACATTTATCGGTGATGAGACAGAGGGGAATAGTTACGACACGGCGCGAGGGCTTAAAGGTTTTTTATCGACTGAGCAATTCCAAGATTACCCAGGCTTGTGATCTCATGCGGCAAGTACTGTTGGAGAATCTTGAGTCAGACGTTGCACTGGCTCGTGGATAATACATCGAAAAGGAAACGCTTACATGGCCGAATCGAAAAAGAAAGAATATCTGTTCATCATCAACGACGGACCATATGGAAACGAACGTCCGTACAACGCCCTGCGCATGGCAATGAATCTCGCCAAGCGCGAAGGAACTCATGTGCGTACGTTTTTGATGGGCGATGGTGTGCAATGCGCGGTCGCCAAACAATCCACGCCGAATGGGTATTACAACGTGGCACGAATGCTCAAATCCATTTTGACACGCGGTGATGTTGCCACCTGAGGGACATGTACCCAGGCTCGCGGGCTCGAGCCAGAATTGTATATTGAAGGAATTACGCCAGGAAGCATGGATTTGCTCGGGGATTGGAGCGTGGATGCAGATCACATCCTTATATTTTAGTGTCAAAAACAGTCCTGAAATTCAGGACTGTTTTTGCCTGAGATAAGCTATATAAACAGGTGATATTCAATCTTTATCGAATCTTTAAATACTCTTTACATTTGCGTGGGAGAATATTGGCGAAATCAGGATCATTCCTGAAAGGAGTTCAACATGTGTGGTTGTATGCTCATGCACGCCCTAATGGATCATGATGAACATCAACATTCGTCACGATCGGCGCCAGCCGTAATTTTGGCTGCCAACGCAACAAAATGCGGCCATTGCGGCTTCGCAGTTCAACAGGGTTTTTCGTTTTGTCCGAATTGTGGTGTGAGTATGAAGAAAACAAATTGTTCCGCCTGCGGACAGAAAGTTGACCTGACCTGGAACACGTGTGCTTATTGTGGTT
>DASWKT010000048.1:0-4929 GCA_036396515.1 Anaerolineales bacterium
GTATGGTCGGATGGGCTATATCGGATCTTCGGACTCACACCTAGGGAATTTGGCGCCACCTATAGTGCATATCTGGATCGCGTGCACCCTGAGGATCGGGAGTATGTTCGCCGTGTGGTCGAAACTGCCTACCGTAAACACGGCACATTCGAGTATGAGAACCGTATTGTGCATCCAGATGGCCAGGTCCACGTTGTGTATACGCGGGGTGAGGTCATGCTCGATGAGATGGGCCAGCCCGCTCGGCTGTTGGGGATCGGTATAGACGTCAGCGAGCGCAGGCGCGTACAAGACACGAACCGTCAACTGTCCCGCATCGTCGAGCAGACCGCGGACACGGTGCTGGTGACTGACCGAGCGGGCAAGATCGAATATGTCAATCCTGCTTTTGAACGCCTTACCGGTTTCACCAGAGAAGAGGTGCTGGGCAATACAGCAAGAATATTCAAGTCAGGTATCTATGCTGATCAATTCTATCGGGAAGTTTGGAGTACGATCCTCAGAGGCAAGTCCTTTCTTGGCGAGATAGCCGACCACAAGAAGGACGGTGAGTTGTTTCATGAAGTCAAGACGATCACACCCCTGCGAGATGCGCAAGGAAATATTACACATTTCGTGGCAACAGGCAAAGATATCACGAAGCACAAACGCGACGAAGAGGAACTGCACAAAGCCTATAGCGAAATGGAACTGCGAGTGCGGGAGCGTACCGAAGAATTGAGAACTGCGAATACAGAAATGCGCGCGAGTGAGCAGCGCTTGAACCGGGCGCAGGAGATCGCCCATCTTGGCAGCTGGCACCTCGATCTGATGAATGACCAGCTGACCTGGTCCGATGAGGTATACCGCATCTTCGGCCTGCAGCCGCAGGAATTTGCTGCCACCTACGAAGCCTTTCTCGAAGCTGTACACCCGGAAGACCGCGCTGCAGTGGACGCTGCCTATTCCGGCGCGGTACGCGAAGGCAGGGATAGTTACGAAATCGAACACCGTGTGATAAGGCGGTCGAGCGGCGAGGTGCGCTTTGTCCACGAAAAATGCGAACATCTACGGAACGAAGCCGGCCAGATTATCCGTTCTGTGGGAATGGTCCACGATATCACCGAGCGCAAGCAGGCTGAGGAAGCTTTGCGCGCGGCGCGTGATCAACTGGAGTTGCGTGTCCAGGAACGGACACAGGAACTGGCCGTTGCGAATAGAGAACTGCGAAACGAGATCACTGAGCGCAAAGAGGTCGAACGACAACTTCGCATCCAGACTACTGCGATGGAAGCAGCAGCAAACGGCATCGTCATCACCGACCGTCTGGGTACTATCCTGTGGATAAACCCCGCTCTCACCCGGATCAGCGGTTATTCCGAATATGAACTCCTCGGTCAGAGCACGCGTCTCTTCAGATCGGGCCAGCATAATGCCGATTTTTATCGTCAACTATGGGATACGGTCCTGGCAGGTAAGGTATGGCAGGGAGAAATAACCAATCGCCGCAAGGATGGCAGTCTGTACGTGGAAGAGCAGATCATTACCCCGGTGCAAGGCGAGGATGGCGAGCTTTCTCATTTCATTGCCATCAAACAGGATGTTACTGAGCGGAAGTTCATCGACGCACAACTTCAAGAGTCCAACAGACAGCTAAAAACGCTGTCAGAGTCCGAGCATAGACAGCGTCTTCTTGCCGAAGGGTTGGCTGAATCCTCAATCGTCTTGAATATGAGCCTGGAGTTGGATTCAGTGCTCGATCATATCTTCGAACAAACCAGGCGAACCATTCCATTTAGCGTTGCCGACGTTGCACTGATTGAAGATGATCAGATCCGTATTGCCAGGACCTGGGGCTATGGAGAAGGGCCCAAAGAGACAAGTGATTTTGGCGGGAATGATAAAAATCACACAATTAATGATTTTCCAATTTGGGAAACAATCTGTGAGACGAAATCGATAAAATTGATCCCGGACACATCGCTTGAAAAGCAATGGGAAACATACCTGGGAATAACATGGATCCGATCCTACATGGCTGCCCCACTGATTTATGATGAGAGTGTCATCGGAATCATCAATGTAGGCAGTGATCAGGCCAATACATTTGATACAACCATGTCGAAAAGCCTTAAGGCTTTTGCTGCCTCTGCAGCAGTGGCCATCCAAAACGCGCGTTTATATGAGGCAGAGCAGCTGAATAGAAAAGTTGCTGAAATCCTGAATGCCGCGAGTGTGGCGCTTGCCCAAACGCTTGATATCCAATTGGTTATGAAAACGATCCTCGACTATGCACGGATGGTCTTGCCATTGGATATTGTGTTCATCTTATTACGCGAAAATGATGACCATTACAGAATACGCAGTGTGCAGAGCAAGAATCAAGAGGATCTGGAATCTATTCTCCTGAATAAATCCATCGACTTGCTGGATGAACCTGTCATCAAACCTTTCTTTGAGAAACTTAAGAGTACTTTGATCTCCGATGCCAACCAGCTGGAAGAATGGATGCCGCCCCCGGAGCTTGCCTCGATGCGCAGCTGGCTCGGAGTACCACTGGATTCGATGGGAAAAATCATGGGAATGGTCGTTGCGGCCAGTACTACGCCAAATGCATTCAGTAAGGACCAAATCCAATTGGCTGAGGCAGTTGTCGGTCAGGCCGCCGTGGCGCTGCAAAATGCCTGGTTGTTCGAGCAGGTGCGATCAGGTCGGGAAAGATTGCAACAACTCTCCCGTCATTTGGTGGAAATCCAGGAAGATGAACGCAAGTACATTGCACGGGAATTGCATGATGAAACAAGCCAGGCACTCACCTCCCTTAAGTTTGGACTCCTTGCAATCGAGGATACCGCACAGGGTCAATCAAATATTACGGAACAAGTAGGAAACTTGAAGATCCTGGCAGATGGAATACTGAAAGATATACACCGTCTCGCGGTCAATTTGCGACCCGCAAGCCTGGATCATTTGGGGCTGGCTGAGGCGCTCACAAGTCTAATCGAAGTGACGGGTCAACGCTCAGGAATCACTGCGCGTTTCAAGCCTCTGGGAACTGTTCTACGAGAGCGACTTACAGAGGATATTGAAGCATCCATCTATCGAATTGTTCAGGAATCGCTTACCAATGTAATTCGACACGCCCATGCCACGCGCGTGGATGTGATCCTTGAATGGCAGGACGAAAAAATTGTGATCATTATCGAAGATGATGGTGTTGGGTTTGATATGCAATCTGCACGCAACGCTGACCAGCTTGGGCTCCTGGGTATGCAGGAGAGGGCGGAAATGCTGGGCGGAACACTACTGATCGATAGCACCCCAAAAATGGGGACGACTCTGGTTGTGGAGATACCTTATGTCCATTCGAATACTCATAACAGATGATCACGGCGTTATCCGTGCAGGTTTGCGTGCGCTGCTGGCCGGAATTCCAGAGATAGAGGTTGTGGGCGAAGCTTCAGACGGCCTGGAGGTCCTCAGAAAGACCGCGCAGTTGAAGCCCGATATCGTGCTCATGGATCTGAGCATGCCGAATATGGGCGGGATCGAAGCTACCCGCCAATTAGCACAGATCGAGCCTGTTGTGCGCGTCCTGATCCTGACCGTCCATGAGGATGAAAGCTTACTGAAGGAGGTCGTTCGCGCCGGTGCTGCCGGGTATATCATTAAACGAGCTGTTGAAGATGAACTGATTCACGCGATTCGGGTTGTAGCCAGGGGGGATATGTATGTTCATCCATCCATGACCCGCAATTTGCTCACCCCTCCCTCCGCCGCAACATCAACCATCGGATCTTATGTTGAAGAATTAACAGCGCGTGAAATTGAAGTCCTGCGACTTTTGGCGCGGGGATATACAAATCGTCAGATCGCCGATCGGCTTCGGATTAGTCCACGGACCGCGGAGGGCCACCGCGCCAATCTATCGGCCAAACTGGGTTTTCATAGCCGCGTGGAATTGGTGGAGTACGCCGAGAAGCACAATTTGCTGGGTCAGAGCGGCAAAACATAACCCATCATCAAGTCAGGAGATACAAAGCGCGTATAAATTACGCGCTTTTTTGTTTGACGCAGGGGGAAAATACCTTCCTGTCCGTAGTATCCCCTCAAATTTGACCCGAGAAAAACAGCGAATTATTGCGCTTTTCAAAATTCTTCCTGTCTTGTAAGCTAGATATACCGAAAGGGCAAAGGATATCACTGTGTTTCCATCGATCCCACAGAATACCGTCCGCGCCGCCAGAGCGATATATGGGAAAGGCAATCCATATCTTCAGTTGGGTGATCATTTGAACACGCTCGTCTCGAATCTTGATCCTGAATTCCTTGCCATGAAGCTGGATGGAAATCCGGTGACGTTCCTGGCTGTATTAACCATTGTCCAATATGTCGAAGAACTAACAGATCTCGAATTGGCCCAATCGATACAACGACGGATCGACCTTAGATATGCGCTTCATTTACCCATTCCGGGCCCGGGATTCGATCCCTATTCTCTCTGTTCTTTCCGCTCAAAGGTTTTGACGGACCAACGCTATCAAAGCCTGTTCGAAGAAATGTTCATAAATCTTTATCCTGAGCTTGGCTCTGATGATTTGAATAAAGATCCAGACACGACCGGTATTGTCAAAACGATCTGTGCGAATACGATTCGGGCATCCCTTGTTAAGGCAATGTTTCGCTGCATTGAGGCGCTGTCGGCAAATCATTTTCATTGGCTGCGCCAAATTGCCCTTCCTCATTGGTATGAACGCTACAGCCGTTCATGGGTCACGTCTGGCCCGGACATTTCAATCCCACAAAAAGAACTGACCATGGATGACCTGGCAAGGGATATCCAGCACCTGCTTCAAGAAGCCAGTCAATCACGTTCGCGGGAGATAAATGAAGTTCAAGAGATACAGGTACTCAGACAAATATGGGGCCGGATGTCCCAGTACAAATCTG
>DASWKT010000049.1:0-2792 GCA_036396515.1 Anaerolineales bacterium
ATCCTGAATCATCTCAAGGCATCGACTGGCTCGATGGCAGTGACCCAGCTTCGGGCGTTGGGCGGAGCGATGGCTCGCGTCCCTGTGGAAGCAACAGCGTTTGCCCATCGTAAATCCCGCATCATGGTGAACCTTGCCGCATTGTATGAAAACCCTGCCGAGAAAGAGACTCACGAGGCGTGGGTTGCAAACTTTGCAGATGCGATTCGCCAAAGTGACAACGGGGTGTACGTCAACTTCCTCGCGGATGTGGACGAGGCCCAGGTGCGCGCGGCATATCCGGGATCCACGTGGAAGAGGTTGCAGGAGATCAAATCCCGTTATGATCCCGATAACCTCTTTCGCCTCAATCAGAATATCCCTCCGGCGTGAGCAAGTTACCAACAAAAATGTTGCGGCAACCTTTACTTGAGCGACGTCTTTTCGCAAGAGAAGGAGAACCAATAGATGACAACCAATTCAACCAAGCCAGGCAAATCGGTCATACAGTGGCTGATTGATTCTGACCCTTCGATCCGCTGGCAGGCATTGCGCGACCTGCAGAACGCACCCGTTGCCGAAGTCGCTGCCGAACGCGCCAAGGTTGCCACTGAAGGCTGGGGCGCGGCACTGCTCGCTGTCCAAGCCGAAGGAGGCACTTGGTCTGGAGACGAGCCTCGCCTCCCCGAGTACACATCTCTGCGCACCTTGCTGCTATTGCACGACATGGGGCTCGACCCCGCCAGCGAGCAAGCCAAAACGGCGGTCGCCCGCGTGCGCAAGAACGTGCAATGGCTGATGAACATCCCCAAAGAAGATCTGCCCAAAGACGAGGACATCAGCTGGTGGCACAAGCCTTTCTTCGAGGGCGAGGTGGAGCCCTGTATCAACGGCCGCGTGGTCACCATCGGCGCGTACTTTGGCGAAGACATGCAACCCCTCGTCGAGCGGCTGCTGGGCGAGCAGATGGCGGACGGCGGCTGGAACTGCGACCAGGAACAAGGCTCTACCCGCGGCTCCTTCCACACCACCATCGACGTGCTCGAAGGCTTTCTGGAATTCGAGCGCGCAACAGGCGGCTCGCCCGCGGTGGAGGCTGCCCGCAAACGCGGCCAGGAATACCTGCTTGAACGCCGTCTCTTCAAAAGGCTGTCGACCGGTGAAGCCATTGAGCATGATCGCAAGGATGGTCCGGTCTGGACTCAGTTCTCCTACCCAGCCGGATGGCGCTACGACATTCTGCGTGGATTGGACTATCTGCGCGCTGCGGGCGTCAAGCCGGATCCGCGTATGAAAGAAGCTATCGAGATCATCGCATCGAAGCGCGACGTGTCCGGCCGTTGGGCGCTGGGCATCGTCCACCCCGATGAAGTGGTCGCCGAACCAGGCGTGGCCGAGGGTCAGCCGAGCCGCTGGAACACATTGCGCGCCTTACGAGTCCTGGACTGGTACGATAACTCGGCGCGAGACTAATACAGACATCGTGCCCATGTTGAAAAGGCAGATTTGCCATGACTTACCAATTTATTGATAAGAAAGGATGTATGAAATGTTGAACCTGAATTCTGTCATGATCGGAACAAAACAGACCAAAGCGCTGGCGGACTTTTACGAAAAAGTGTTTGGTAAGCCAGCAGATATGGTTGATCCTGAAAATGGGTTCTTTGGCTGGCAAGTGGGAAGCGGATACTACTTTTCTATTCTGGAGCATTCCGAAATGGGCGGCAAAACCAAGGATCCTGGACGTGTGATGTTGAATTTCGAGACGACCCAAGTCAAAGAAGAGTTCGAGCGAATCAAATCGCTTGGCGCAACTGTTATCCGCGAGCCTTATGAAATGGGAGGCGGATGGATTGCGACACTGGCTGACCCAGATGGTAACTACTTTCAACTGGTCACTCCGATGCCGTAGTAAAAAAAGGAACCTATGGGAAAAGTGATCCTGGGCATGACCATGTCACTGGATGGCTTCATCAATGACCGTAAAACCCATCTAAAGTTTCGCGTCTTAAAGTAGAGGTCAGGAAATCATGACAAAAGTCGTTTTGGATATGTCAATGTCACTGGACGGTTTTATTGCCGGTGCGAATGTAGGGAAAGAATACCCCATGGGCATCAATGGTGAGAGCCTGCATACTTGGCTTTTCAGCACACCTAAAGACAAAGTGGACGCTGATGTGGAACGCGAGATGTTTGCGAAAACAGGAGCGGTAATATTGGGGAACCGCACCTTCGAAATTGGTGTGGATCTGTGGGGAGACGTTCCTTTTCCTGTGCCGTCTTTTGTGCTTACCCACAAGGAGCGCGAAAAGTTAGTAAAGAAAAGCGGAACCTTTACATTCGTAACCGATGGCATCGAAAGTGCACTTCAACAGGCTCAAGCAGTTGCAGGCGATAAAGACGTTCGTTTAATGGGAGCTGATATTGCTCAACAATTTCTCAGCGCAGGTCTGATCGATGAAATACAAATTAACCATGTGCCAATCTTTCTCGGTGATGGAGTTCGATTGTTTGAGTATTTGGATATAAAAAATAATCGGCTCCAAAAAGTCAGAGTCCTTGACTCTCCGCATGTAACCCATATTCACTATCAAGTCTTAAAATAGTCATTTAATAAAGGAAAAAACTTGTGAAAACCTTTTATCAAATACTCGCCAACACCCTGCTCGCCAACGTCACCAATATGACCGTCTGGTTTGCGATGATCTTCTTCATCTATCTTGAAACACGTTCGGTCACAGCGACCTCCATCGTCTCGGGCATTTATCTGGTTGCCGTTGCAGTTTCAGGCATCTGGTTCGGCAGTCTCGTTG
>DASWKT010000050.1:0-2663 GCA_036396515.1 Anaerolineales bacterium
GCGCCAAAGATGCCGATCAATAGTCTTCCTCCCTGAAATTCACTCAAGGCTTGGGCGGCGCGAGGGATGTCCTGAGCATCGTAGACATTGAAGGCATACTGCTGAAACCCTGGAATAGCATCGGGCGCCAGCTCAGCGCCGAGGGCAACCACCAGTGCATCCGCATTCATTCGTTGGTCTCCCATATATGCCGCCCGCCCTTCCGGATCTATCCGCGTGACTGGGTCACGCATCACGCGAATGCCCAGGCTGGTGAGGCTGTCGAGGGACCGCTGACCAGCCTCAAGCGGCGACTCGCCGACGAGGGCCCAGGTCTTGCGGAAACCGACCATGAAATAGTCGCGTCGATCGACCAGAATCACTTCATCTTCCGGAGCAAGTTTCTTTTTGAGACGATGTGCCGTAGCGAGGCCGCCGAAACCGCCCCCCAAAATCAAAACACGTTTCATAGTTTTCCTCTCCGCCCTGAGCGGAGCGAGTGCTCATTGAGCGCAGTCGAAGGACAGGTTAGCGAGCAACGCTGGGTTTCAACTGCGCTCCTCTTCGCAATCTTAGAGGCGCTCCGCTCAACGCGAAAACTAAGCTCTAATAAATTGGTATTTCAGAATCAACCTCACGCGCCCAGGCATTAATCCCGCCTTTCAGGTTTTTCACCTTCTTGAAGCCCGCGCTGACAAGAAGTTCAAGGCCGCGGGCTGAGCGAGCACCTGATTTGCAGAAAATCACCATCTCCTCCGCTGAATCCAATTCAGAGAGCCGCGCTGCCAGTTGTCCAAGTGGAATGTTCTTGGCGTCCGGCAAAGCAGATATTTCCAGCTCATGTGGTTCACGGACATCCAAGAGCTTGAGATGATTTTGCTTTACACGCTCAGCTAATTCTGGCGCTGTAATGTCCCAATTTGCACCTGCAGAACCTTCTTCATGATCGTGGCTTGGAACTCCACAGAACTCTTCGTAGTCAATCAATTCTTTGATATCGGCGTTCGGGCCACATACGCGGCAGTTTGGATTCTTCTTCAACTTCACAAAATCAAAAGTCATATCCAGCGCGTTGTAAAGCAGTAACTTGCCGATCAATGGCTCACCGATGCCGAGCAAGACTTTCAACGCTTCCGTTGCCTGGATGGTGCCAATGGTTCCAGGCAATACACCCAACACACCGCCTTCCGCGCAGGAAGGGACTAATCCAGGCGGTGGCGGTTCGGGGAAGAGACAGCGATAGCATGGGCCTTCCTTGGCATAGAACACGCTCGCCTGCCCATCGAAGCGATAGATGGACGCATATACATTGGGCTTGCCGAGAAACACGGCCACATCGTTGGTGAGATAACGTGTCGGAAAGTTATCCGTTCCATCCAGGATAATGTCATAGTCCCGCGCGATGCGCAGCGCGTTTTCCGAAGTGAACGGCTCGTTGTATACGTCCACTTGAATATCGGGATTCAGATCAACCAGTTTATCCCGCGCGCTTTCCACTTTCAGCTTACCGACCGTGGATGTTCCATGGATCACCTGGCGCTGCAGGTTGGATGAATCGACGACATCATAATCCACGAGTCCGATCCGGCCGATTCCAGCCGCGGCCAGATATAGCGCGACCGGCGAACCCAGCCCACCTGTGCCAATCACAAGCGCGGACGAGGCTTTGAGCTTACGCTGTCCCTCAAGGCCAACTTCGGGTATCAGCAAATGACGCGAGTAGCGCAAGATTTCGTCACGTGAGAGTTCAGGCAACATCTTGTCCTCCGGCAATAGATGGGATCAACACAAGTCTATCTCCATCCTTGATCGGCGTATCCACTCCCTGTAGATCCTTGATGTTGTTCTCGCCAATAAAGAGATTGACGAATGGACGTAATTCGCCGCCTTCGTTGAACAGGTGCGGTTTAATAGTGGGATATTGAGTCGTCAAATCCGTGAGTGCATCTGAAATATTTGAACCGTTGATATTCACTTCACTTTGTCCATTGGTATAGGATCGCAACGGTGTTGGAATTCGTAGAACGGGCATATAGAGAGTCTCCTAATTATTTATTGTTTTCGGTGGTCGAGTAGGCGGGTTCAGGCGCTTGCGTGTCACCCATCACTACCATATCGAGACCACGTGTTACAAAAGCATCTCCGTAACATATTTTCGTGTGCTGAGTGTTGGTCTCGATACGGACTTCGTCCTACTCGACCAACGGATCTTACAAAGTCTGTATCTGTTCCATCAATTTGTTCGCGCGAGCCACGCCGTTATTGACATAACGCGCTTCTCCACGCACATCCAGCAAAAATGTGGTGGGGACGCTGATCACGCCCCAGACCTTCGCGAGATCAGGTCGTTCATAAGCGTCGATCTCGATCACCTGCAACTTCTCGCCAAGTAAATTCCTCACCTGATCGATGGCAGGCCGTTGAACCGTCTTGCATGGCGCACAATCTGGCGTTGTAAAATAAACGAGCACAGGCTTCTTTGGCAACGTTTTGAACAAGGTGAACACATTATTCTTTGCGCGTACCAGCAAGCGTTGATTGATCAGCCAGTACGCAGCTGCACCCATTATGATAATACCAATTGCAAGGAATAAACGAAACAGTATCTCAGAACTCATGCTCTGGCTCCTGCTTTTGGCTTCATGCCTGGGAACGTCCCCGCGGGCGGCTGTTTGGTAAAGCCG
>DASWKT010000051.1:0-11025 GCA_036396515.1 Anaerolineales bacterium
CTAGAAACCGTATAAAATGACGCCGCCTAAAAATGCAAGCACAAGTGCAATAGCGAAGCTGAGGCCATAGGCCGCCATATATAAGAAAGGATTGCTCTTCTGGAATAAGTCCGGGTTGCGGTAACGGACAATGCTGATCCCGGCTGTGAGGATGAATAAGAGTATGGCCAGAATAATCTTTGTACCTGCATTTGGCGCTTCACCGAGATAATTTTTCAGATTATCCAGATAGCCCGTGATGCCTGCCGCAATCGTACTGATTGCGGCCAGGACGATATTCGCGAATGCGATTTGTTCGAGAGTTGCACTCTTTCTCGAGTACGCGAGCAGGATGAACAGGAAGGCCGCCCCGGTCAGGGCGATTGGGAAATGTACAAACATTGGATGGGTGGGATGCACTTCCGTCAATGCATGGATCACACGCCTGATGAACTCCATTTTCTCTCCTCTGTAATTTCCTGATTATATTCATTGATAAGACCCTGGTGTAAACACAGGGTCTTATCAATGTTTAAGCTGCTATTTGTTATACAGATGGAACCGATATGTTGATTATTACCAAAACCAAGCTCAGAGATCACTCATCTATTGGTTCACTTCGGCATTTTGATTCTCATCCTCAGTGTTCGGAGGAGCGGCTGCTGTGGCTTGGGGTGTCCGTGTGAGACGCCAACCACTGCGAGTAAACAGCCAGTAGATAAACCAGAGAACCAGACCCAAAGCCGCGATACGTCCTAAAAACAAGATTGGCGAGAAGAAGCCGAACCCCATCCTTGGGAATTCGCCGGGACCGAATCCCCGGTTGAAGCCGCGCTCGATGTCCCTGCCGAAGTTGTCCATGGGCATTCCGCGCGGGCGAAAGTCTTCGAACTGACGGAAGGGTGGAGTGTCGCCAGCGTCTGTTGCCTGTGCACCCTGGTTGTATCCGACACGGTACGCGCTATAGCCAACCGCAGCGAACAAGCCAATAACCAAGACTGCGGCGATGAGACTAAGAAGAACCTTTCTCATTTTCAATATCCTTTCTTTTAATTTTTCCAAATGTAGCACTGCTATCTAAAGACAGGGTGTAAAAATTGTGTGGAAATTATCAAGGTTCAATAAAAAAGGATCTCAAAAATCGGAAGCGCCCAAGCGAGGGCTTCCGATTTTTGATTCCAGGTTTGCTTTTACGATTTCTTCGGCAAAGTGATGATGATCTTGAGGCCATTTCCCGCTTCACTTTCAGCTCTGATCTGTCCGCCGTGTGCCTGAACAATTGACTTCGCTATGGCGAGTCCGAGACCCGAGCCTCCCTCCTCACGTTGACGGGATGGATCTGTTCGATAAAAGCGGTCAAAGATACGGTTGGCATCTTGCGCTGTGATTCCCGGTCCGCTGTCCTGAATAGATATTTCAATTCGATCCTGTATCTGTTTCGCGGCGAGGATAATTCGTCCACCCTCGGGGGTGTGGCGCAGAGCGTTGTCCATAATATTCGCAAGGACTTGAGTCATTCGTCCGGGATCAACCTCAATCGCAGAAAGCCGCGAAGCGATGTCCAGCTCAAAGGCAATGTTCTTTCGCTGAGTTTGATATTGATAGAGCGAAGCTATTTCCTGAAGGAGTCGCTGTGGTTCGATGGGTTGCAGATTGATCGTCAATTTGCCTGCATCCGCGAGAGAAAGAATTCGCAAGTCGTTTACGAGATGCTCAAGCCTTGTGGCTTCCTCACGAATGATCTCAAAGTTTTCGCGCGTAGGCCGTAGTACACCGTCATGCACAGCTTCGGCATGACCGAGAATCAAACTCAATGGCGTACGGAGTTCATGCGCGATATCGGCAGTCATTTGCTTGCGCGTATTGATAGAACGCGAAAGCTCCGTACTCATCTTGTTGAAGGCTTGTGCAAGCTCGCCCAGTTCATCGTCTGAGCGGACGGGGACCTGTTGGGAGAGATCACCTGCTGAAATAGCGTGTGTGGCTTGCGTTAGCTCGCGTATGGGCCGCGTGAGCGTGCGCGAGAGAAAAATACCCAGCAATAACGCGATGACCCCGCCAATCAGCGCGCCATACAGCAATGTGCGATTGATGCGATCAATGAATTCAACTTCGCGTGGGTTTCCCTCAAAGGGCACGCGCACGGGAACCAGGATGCCGATTACTTGATCATCTTCTGTAATGGGAATACCTAGTGCAAGATCGGCTTTGGGAACCTGATCGCCGAATCTATATCTTTCGTAGGGTATGATGACCTTTCCAGTTTCATCGACCAAAATAAAAGGAGGCCTCCTACGGGTAGGGTCCGGACCATTGCCAGCTGCTTGAGGTGTCCTGTTTCGGAAGAAGATCCTTTCAGCTCCAACCCAAGAACCGTTTTCACGATGGTAATTTGATAGGGCCGTGACGATGTCAGTCTGGTCCTGGTCTGATAGGAACCTGATAAACTCTGCTCTTGTATTCCAGCGCGCGGTGAGGAAAATGATGGCAACGCTGATAATGCCAATACTCAGGAAGGCTAGAATGAGCCTGGTTGAGATGGAACGCATCCGCGTCACTCCCTCTTAAAACGATAGCCAACACCGTACACGGTTTCAATATAGTGTGGCGTGCGCGGCTCGGATTCTATTTTTCCCCTTAGGTTTTTGATGTGTGTGTCAATGGTGCGCTCATAACCTTCGTAGCGTACGCCTTGAATGATGTCTAAAAGATCAAGCCGTGAATAGACTCGTCCGGGTGAAGTCATCAGCGCGGTCAGGATATCGAATTCAGAGGGAGTCAAATCGGTGAATCGATCAGCTACTTTTACGGTACGGCTGTCGCGGTCCAAAACAATGTCGGCAGCTTTCAGCACTTTTGCTGAAGGTTCGGAATTCCCGGCCCGGCGCAAGACCGCACGGACACGTGCCACCAATTCGCGTGGTCGAAAGGGTTTGGTCATGTAATCATCCGCTCCAATTTCAAGCCCGATGACCTTTTCCTCATCGTCCACGCGCGCGGTGAGCAGGATGATTGGCGTGTTGTTATCCGCTCGGTGTTTGCGCATGAATTCGTAGCCATCCATCTCAGGCATCATCACATCGAGGACAATGAGATCGGGTTTTTCCCGGCGCGCGACAGTTAACGCATCGTTTCCATTGTGCGCGGTCACCACGCGATAGCCTTCCTGAGTCAGGTAGCTCTCGACCAGCGAGACCAATCGTTTTTCATCGTCCACGACCATGATTGTTTTCGACATAGATTACCTTTCCCAAATCAGTATACCAAGTAAGTATAGTGAATGAATGTAGAGAAACCGTCGGGGAATTATGAAGATTTTGTGTGATTATGATTGACAAAAGACAGGTCTTGTTTTCTAATAGAATGGCATGAATCCTTTATGACCCCGGATTCACAAAGGAATTTCTCTCTGCGAGTCAATTAGACCTTGATTATCAGGTATTTTTACCGTACAATTGCGGTCACGTTTGAACCGGGCAAGCTAAAACACTCGTCGAGGTTAAATAACTAATGAACGAGAAACATATTCAGCAAGTACTTGAAATAGAAAAACAAGCTCAGGAAATTCATGAAGCGGCCATCAGGGAAGCGCAGCAATTGCCCGTGACCGCTGAGCAGGAAGCCCAGGCGTTGATTGAGAAAGCCCAGGCTGAAGCCCAGCAACAAGCGCGCGAAATGGTATCCAAAGTGCAGGCGGATGAAGAGAGCGCCCGGATTTTGTCAGAGGCTGAGGAAAAGAATCGGCAGTTCGAAGCTCTGGCCATGAGCAACTTTGATCGTGCCGTGGCTTATGTGCTTGAACGCGTCATTGGCAGGGCTTAATTTATGGCCGGTGGTGTTACAGACTATGCTGCGATCAGTGCCCGCGTCAGGGCCAAGTCTGCTGATTTGCTCACACCCCAAGAGATGGCTCGCTTGAGCGAGGCGCCGGATTTCTTGTCCTTATTTAACTCACTCAAGAATACTGCTTATGGACCCTATCTTGAGGGTCTCAAGGATAAAGAGATCAACTCCAGGCGTGTCATCACCCAGATCAAAAGAAAGTTAGCTGATTCATACTACAGTGTTATTCAAATGACACCCGTTCAGACGCGTCCATTGGTGAAGCAGTTATATCGCTATTTTGAAATCATCAACCTGAAAGCGGTCTTGCGTGGAATAGTGACCGTTTCCGCCTGGAATGCGGAAATAGCGCTGTGGGACAGAGTCCGCGAGGTGCTTTTTCCTCTGGGCCCGGCTTCCGTCTTGCCCGCACAGGCGATGGTTGAATCTGGCAGTGTGGCCACGGCAGTGGATTTGTTACAGGGGACACCCTACGAAGAAGCCCTTTCCTTCGCGATGAAAAGATATTCAGCAGAGCAGAACCTCTTTCCCCTTGAGGTCGCGCTGGATTTGAGCTACTGGCGTCGCCTGTGGGCAGAAGCGAAAAAACTGACCGGGTCAGATCGAGAGCACGGGGTGCGCATTATCGGCTCGCTGCTGGACATGAATAACCTGATGTGGGCAATCCGCTACCGTGTTTATCATAAACTCTCTGAAGAGGAAATCATTAACTATACTTTGCCTGTTGGGTATCGAGTTCAGGATTCAGATATCCGGGCCATCGCCGCCGGGGCGGACATTGCCTCGGTGATCACGCGGCTTTACCCGGGAATTCCTGATGTCAATGCCCTCCTTGAGAATCCTCAAACGGGCCTGCCAAAATTGGAAATCCTGCTCAAGCGCCAGATCCTGAAACAATGCCAGGCGGCTTTTGTCGGAAGCCCATTCCACATTGGAATTCCATTGGCTTTTCTGGTGATGAGCGATCTCGAGGTGCAGGATTTGATCGTTCTGATTGAAGCAAAGTCTTCAGAATTGCCAGACGATGAATATCGCCCATTCCTGTTGAAAACAGATCTGCTTAGCTAGCAGGGAATTTGTAAAGGCAGCTACTCTGTGCTTGGCCGCTTAAGCAGATAAGCTGAAGCGAGTCGGACTGATAATCTTGTGGTTTACATGGAGATGATATGTTTTTTCCGGAAGCAATGACTGAGGTTGAATTGATCGTCCCATCCAAAGACCTTTTGGCTGTGACGAAAGTCTTGGGCAACCACGGGGTTTTTCATCAGATCGATAGTACCTATTTGGGGCTGGAAAATCTGGGACCGAATACCTGGCAGGAAAAGGCCGCCAGTTATTCCACGCTGGAGCGTCGTATCCAGGTGATTATGCAGAACTTAAATCTGCCTGAGAAGTATTCTGGAACTTCTGATTTTGATTCAATTGCCGATTTGGAGCCCCTGCAGTCTGCTGTCGATCGGATCGAATCGGAGGCTAAGCAGACAAGTGATCAACTGACTGCCGAAAAGAAGATACTGGAGCAGCTTGAAAGTCAACTCCATCAACTGGAACCCATTGCTGATACAAATGTTGATGTGGGCGCATTGCGTAAATCCAGGTATTTATATTCGGTGATTGGGATTATGCCCGCTGATCAAGTCAGCCGGCTGGAGACAAGCCTATCCAGAGTCCCTCACACATTCTTTACGTTACGTGAAGATCCCAAGAGACCTGTTGTCTGGCTGTTGGGTCCACGAAGTAATTCTGATATCATCGAACGCGCTGTGAAAAGCGCCTATCTGAATCCCCTGACGCTGCCGGAAGAATTCGAGGGCACCCCGGCAGAGATCAGCACATCGCTTCGCAAAGCGATTGAGACCTCAAAACAGAAAATTTCGGAACTGAATGGCGCTCTGGCAAAATTAGCGGATACCCACAAGCAGGAATTGTATCAATTATTGTGGGATGTGCATGCGAGCCGAATGATTGCAGATGCGATTGCCCGGTTCGGCCAGCTTCGTCATACCTATGTGGTTGTGGGGTGGGTTCCGAGTGCCGAGTTGGAACCCTTAACGCAACGGCTGAAACAAGCCTCCAGGGAAATCCTGATCGAGGCGATTCCGATAGAGCGTTCTGGACATCATTCGAATGTCCCGGTTGCCTTGCGGAATCCTGGTCTTCTCAGCCCGTTTGAATTGCTGGTCAATACCTATGCGCGGCCCCGCTACGAGGAAATTGATCCCACGATTCTGATCGCGGTCACCTTTCCCCTGCTCTATGGAGCCATGTTTGGCGATGTGGGTCACGGGCTCGTGCTGGCTGCCATTGGCTGGTTTCTATCCCGCAAGTCGAGCCTGGGCGGGCTCCTGGTCGCCTGCGGTTTGAGTGGCACCATCTTTGGTTTCATCTTCGGTAGTATTTTCGGGTTTGAAGAAATTCTGCCGCATCATCCCTTTTTCGGGCGATTCGTTTTGATACAGCCAATGCATAATATCCTCCAAATTCTGGGTATTGCAATTGGAACTGGAATTGTACTGCTCACCTTTGGCTACCTGTTGAATCTCTATAATGCAGTTCGAGCGCGGGATTGGGGCAGGTTCTTTTTTGACTCCAACGGACTGGCTGGCTTAATCTTCCATTGGTCCTTTCTTCTGATTTTTGCGAGCGCTTTGCTGCCGGGTTTTCCGATTCCAACCATTGTCTTTGTTATTTTAGCGGTTCTAAGCGTATTGCTTTGCGTGGTCTTTTCTGAACCGTTGAAACATTGGATGGAGGGTCATTACCCGCTCATTGAAGGCAGCATTGGGATTTTTATAGTCCAAGCCGCCGCGGAGTTGCTCGAGAAAGTGATCAGTGTCTTCAGCAACACCATGTCGTATGTGCGTGTTGGTGCGTTTGCCATCGTTCATGCAGGTTTCACCGGGGCGGTATTTGTCATAGCCAGGCTGTTGAGCGGGGGCGAGGAGGCAGGATTTGTTTACTGGGCTGTGGTTGTATTCGGGAATCTCTTCGTCATTGGTCTTGAGGCCTTCATTGTCGCCATTCAGACCATGCGCCTCCATTACTACGAGTTCTTCAGCAAATTCTTCACAGGCGGAGGCTCAGCGTATGAACCGCTGACCCTAGCGAACGTGCAAGAAAAGTAACAGAATTACTATATAAGCAATATTCAAAAATCCAATAGGAGAAGAAAGATGATCAAAATTGTTATTGTGACACTGGCGACCCTGATACCCCTGGCTCCCTTTGTTATGTATTTTGTGAGCTTGCGCAGTGATAACCCATTAAAAGCCGCAAAGGATTTGGTGTTTGCGTTCAAGAGCTATAACGTGTTTCTTATTTTGATGGCGCTTGGTATCGGAGTGGTTTGGTTAATTTCACCTCAGACAGTTTTGGCAGCAGGCGTGCTCGCGCAGGAAACGGCGGCTGATCCTTATGCATCATTGGCCGCAGGCATCTCGACCGGCCTGGCGGCCCTCGGTGCTGGTGTGGCGGTCAGCGGCACAGGGGCGGCGGCCATTGGCGCAATTGCGGAAAAGCCGGAGGCATTGGGTCGCTCACTGATCTTTGTAGGTCTTGCAGAAGGCGTTGCCATCTACGGTCTGCTCATCGCCTTCTTGGTTCTGTTTGGCTAGGAAAAGATGAAGGTCCTCGTCATTGGCCATCCCGAAGCTGTGCTGGGATTTTCTCTCGCAGGAGTAGGTGGGCGAGTGGCTACGACCGCGGCTGAAGTCAATCAGGCGTTGGACGAGGCCCAGTCCTCCAAGGATGTTGGCATCGTCCTTGTCACTCAGGATGTTGCTGAACTGATCCCTGCCAGGATGGAACGACTCAAATTACGCAGCACCATTCCCTTGATCGTTGAGATTCCATCCGGAGGTGGCGTGCCGGAAGGGCAGGCATCGCTGGGTGAAATCGTTCTTCGGGCAATTGGGATAAGGTTATGAATCTTTTCTGTCTCATGCGTGATTGAGGGCCGGAAAATACAGAGTGCTGCATGATTGTCTATATTTCAAATTTGAGTTTTGGCCTGCAAAGTAATTCAAAAAGTATACTTATTGTGAGACAAGCGGTAGATTGGATAGTTCATTTATGAAAACTGAAGTAGAAGAGATTGATATGCTCCAGCGTGCAATCCTCGGCGAAGCACGGGATGAAGCGGATCAAATAAAAGCTGAGGCAAAGAAAAAGGTAGATGCAATCCGAAAGCGCGCTCAGGAACAGGCAGAGCAGGAAAGCAAAGCCATCCTGGACCAGGCCAGGCAGGACGCGGAACGCCTCCGCAGTCAGGCGATGGCAACAGCCCAATTGAAGACCCGTTCATTGCAATTGGCACATCGTGAACAGTTGCTTGACCGCGTGTTCAAAACGGCAACAGAAAAACTGCCTGATGTTCAAAAGCGCCCTGATTATGGTCAGATCGCCGCGATGCTGCTTCGCGAAGCATTGGGGGAGTTGAGAGTCAATAAAGCTGAAATAAGAGCAGATCCGGTAACCCAAAAAGTCCTCGAAAAAGGGGCGCTGGATGAAATTTCCAAGGAACTTAAGGGACAATTCACAATTGCAGGTGCGTTGGAGGAGGATATGGGAGTCATTGTGGATGCCGCAGACGGAAAATTACATTACGATAATACAGTGGCGACTCGCCTAAATCGGTTGCAGAGTACCCTGCGCTCCTCCGTGTATAAAGTGTTGATTGGAGAAAAGCCATGAGCGATCAAGTTGGAATCATAACCTGGATCAGCGGTCCCGTTGTCCGGGCTCGCGGATCTCGGCATATAGGTATGCTGGAGTTGGTGGAAGTTGGCGATGAACACCTGGTTGGCGAAGTGATCGGTCTGGACGGCGATATTATCACGGCCCAGGTCTATGAAGAAACGTCGGGGATGCGACCCGGCGCGCCGATCTTTGGCACAGGCCTGCCTTTGTCCGTTGAACTGGGACCTGGCTTAATTCAAAGTATTTATGATGGCGTGCAACGCCCGCTTCCATTGCTTGAAGAAGCAACGGGCTCATTTATCAGTCGCGGTACTAATTTCGACCCAATTAGCCGCGAGAAGCGTTGGAAGTACACCTCCCAGGTAAAGGTCGGCGATGAAGTGAAAGGCGGCACGATCCTTGGCATTGCCATGGAGACGGACACCTTTGAACATCGCGTCATGCTCCACCCTGATGATGCCGGCACAATCACTTGGGTTGCCTCTCCTGGTGAGTACACTGTGACAGAACCTATCGCCAGACTTAAAGTTGGCAAGGAAGAAAAAGAACTGACCATGCTTCAGCGCTGGCCCGTTCGCCGGCAGCGCCCATTTATCAGGCGCCTCGAACATAGCATTCCGTTGATTACGGGTCAGCGCATTCTGGATACATTCTTCCCCGTCGCCAAGGGTGGCGCAGCAGGTATTCCTGGTCCGTTCGGTTCCGGCAAGACCGTTACCCAGCATAGCATCGCAAAATGGGCGGATGCTCAGGTTATTGTTTACATTGGGTGCGGCGAACGCGGCAACGAGATGACCGAAGTATTGCAGGAATTCCCGCATCTCGTGGACCCGAGAACTGATCGGCCATTGATGGAACGCACTGTGCTGATCGCGAATACCTCCAATATGCCTGTTGCCGCGCGCGAAGCCAGTATTTACACAGGTATTACGATTGCTGAGTATTACCGCGATATGGGCTACAGCGTCGCCCTTATGGCAGATTCGACTTCTCGTTGGGCAGAGGCATTGCGTGAAGTTTCCGGCCGCCTCGAAGAAATGCCGGCAGAGGAAGGGTACCCCGCGTATTTGGCAGGCCGTCTCGCAGAATTTTACGAGCGAGCAGGGTATGTGGAAAATTTGAATGGAACCCAGGGATCAGTGACCATTGTGGGCGCTGTGTCTCCTCCGGGCGGTGACTTCTCGGAGCCGGTGACGCAACATACAAAACGCTTCATCCGTTGCTTCTGGGCGCTGGATAAATCGCTTGCTTCTGCACGTCACTTCCCTGCCATCAACTGGCTGGATAGCTACAGTGAATATCTTGAAGATGTTGCTGATTGGTGGCGCGAGAAGGTCGGCAAGGATTGGCTTGCAATGCGCAACCGTGCGATGGAGTTGTTAAGCGAAGAAAGCCGCTTGTCGCAAATCGTCAAACTCGTCGGCCCAGATGCCCTGCCGTACGCAGAACGGATGGTTCTTGAAACAGCCCGCCTCATCCGCGAAGCCATATTGCAGCAAAACGCCACGGACCCTGTGGATGCCTATTCACCTGTCGAGAAGCAGATTCGCATGCTCGAACTCGTTCTCTACTTCCATGAGCGCGGTATGGCCATCATAAGACGAGGTGCTCCAATTTCCTTAATCCACGATTTGCCTGCGGTGGATACATTGATCCGTATGAAATCAAATGTCGCAAATGATGAATTGAGCAAATTCGATGATATTCAAAAGGCAATTGACGAACAAATGAGTCAATTAGATGCGGAGTATAGATGAATGAAGTAACAGTACGTGGCGGACAGGAGGTCGTAGGTGTTGGCCGCATTGAAGGGCCAATTGTCATCGTAGAAGGCGCGGCAAACGTCAGTTACGATGAGGTCGTGGAAATCCAGGATTCGAGGGGCCATTTGCGCCTCGGGCGCGTCCTTGAAGTTGGCGAGGGCACGGCGGTTGTACAGGTGTTTGCCGGTTCCACCGGCTTGTCCATTGATGGAACGCGTGTCCGTTTTCTTGGGACTACGCTTCACATGCCAGTCGCCGAGGAAATGCTGGGGCGCATCTTCGATGGTTTGGGTAATCCAATTGACGGTGGTCCTCAGCCGCTTACAGATCGTTACGCGGATGTGAACGGCCAGCCGATCAACCCAACAGCGCGCGTCTACCCACGCGATTACATTCAAACAGGCATCTCATCCATCGATGGATTGAACACACTCTTGCGCGGACAGAAACTGCCCTTGTTTTCCGGGGCGGGCCTGCCGCATGATCAGTTGGCGGCTCAAATCGTGCGTCAAGCTACACTGGGGAGAGTGGCTGGAGAGGCGCTGGATGCCGAAGCCGAGCAGTTCTCCATTGTGTTTGCGGCCATGGGCGTGAAAAATGACGTGGCGGATTACTTCCGACGTTCATTCACCGCAAGTGGCGCATTAACACGTGTGGCGATGTTCCTCAACCTGGCGGATGATCCCCCGGTGGAGCGTATCGTTACTCCCCGTGCCGCGCTGACCCTGGCTGAGTATCTTGC
>DASWKT010000052.1:0-17624 GCA_036396515.1 Anaerolineales bacterium
GTGCGGCGGCGCGCAAGTTCCGCCATGATGCGGATGCCGGGAATATCGGGATCAACATCGGAGTGGCCGCCCCAATGGCCTATTTCCCGTTTAGCGGATGGAAGGACAGCTTTTTCGGCACATTACACGGGCAGGGTAAACACGCGGTGGAGTTTTTCACCCAGACGAAAGTCGTCGTCGAACGCTGGCCCAAAGATTGGAGCAGGCAGTTCTAAATACGCTGGCAAGCTTTACGTACAAAATGAAATTCGAGTTCCCCTTAAACAAAAAAGCTCCACTATGCTATTCCTCAATTGGGTGTTACACCTTAAGGAATAAGGTACATGACATTTCCACCTGACTATGCCGAACGAGTCTACGCCGGCGTACTCGGCAAAATCATCGGCGTTTATCTGGGCAGACCCTTCGAAGGCTGGACCCATGAGCAAATCATGGCAAATTTGGGCGAAATCAACTTTTTCGTCAATGACCGCAATGATCTGACCTTGCGAAATCACCAGCTTGTAGTAACCGATGATGATATCTCCGGCACATTTACCTTTTTACGCGCTCTGCCCGATTTCAACAACTCCCTCGATTTAACGCCTGCTCAGATCGGCCAGACCTGGCTCAATTACATCATCGAAAACCGAACCATCTTGTGGTGGGGTGGAGTGGGAAATTCCACAGAGCACACGGCATTGTTGCGGCTCAAAGAGGGTGTTCTGGCACCCCATTCCGGTTCGATCGCCCTGAATGGCAAAGTGGTTGCTGAACAAATCGGTGCACAAATCTTCGTCGATGGTTGGGGGCTGATTGCTCCTGGCGACGCTGCCCTGGCCACCGACCTGGCTCGCCGCGCCGCAAGTGTCAGCCACGATGGCGAGGCCATCTATGGTGCGCAGGTGATCGCTGCACTGGTTGCCCAGGCATTCATCGAATCCGATCTCGACAAGCTGATCGATGCTGCAATCGCCCTGATTCCCGCCGATTCGATCATCTATCGCCTGATCGCTGATGTTCGAGCCTGGCATGCCGCTGACCGCCATGATTGGTATGCCGCACGCGCAAAACTCGCCGCCAATTACGGCTACGACAAATATGGCGGCAACTGCCACATCGTTCCAAATCACGGCCTGGTTATCCTGAGCCTGCTCTACAGCCAGGGCGACTTCAACCGCGCACAGACCATCGTCAACACCTGCGGCTGGGACACCGACTGTAACGCCGGCAATGTTGGCTGTATTCTGGGTGTGCGCAACGGATTGGCTGCTTTTGAGGGCCCTCCTGACTGGCGCGGTCCGGTGGCTGATCAGCTCTATCTTCCAACAGCGGATGGCGGCCGGGCGATCAGTGATGCTCTGCGGGAGACGGATTTCATCCTTGAGATTGCTCATGCCATTCGCGGCGAGAAATGGATTCATCCAAAAGGAGGGGCGCGTTTCCATTTTTCCTTGCCGGGTTCGGTGCAGGGATTTCGCTCTCCGGATAATCTGAAAGTGGAAAACACGCCTCATCCGACTAAACCCGGCCAACGGGTTTTGACACTTCGGTATCGACTCGAATCTGAGGGGACATCCGCTCTATTGACCCCAACCTTTATCCCGGCTGAAGCCATTGACATGCCGGGCTACAGCCTATTGGCCTCACCGACTCTATACCCAGGTCAGACCGTGCGCGCCGTGGTGATCGCTGGCGAGAAAAACTCTGGATCAGTAGCAGTGGGAATTCAACTGCAAAGCTATGGTCAAGAGGATAGACCCGTGGCTATTCACGGGCCGCGACAAAATCTGCCTCCTGGGGAGACCATCCATCTAGAATGGCAGGTACCCCGCTTGGGCGGCGCGCCGATCGCTCAAGTCGGAATTTCAATCTCGTCTCATGAGTTTGCTAATGGTGTCATTCATCTCGATCATCTTTCATGGCATGGTTTACCAAATGTCACTTTCCACAGGCCCGTTGCATCAGCGAGGATGTGGAAAAGACAGTGGGTCAACGCGGCTGATTTTTTCGAAGATGAGTTTGGTGAGGCTTTTCGGGTGATCCAGAACCGAGGGCGGGGAATGGTCATCACAGGTACGCGCGAATGGACAGATTACAGCGTGCAGGCCAGCATTACTCCACATCTAGTCAAAGCCTTTGGTCTTGCGGCTCGTGTTCAAGGGCTGGAACGATTCTATGCCTTGTTGCTCTCCAACCGGAATACGATCAAACTCATCAAGCGCCTGGATGGGGAGATCCTTCTTGCTGAACAAGAGTTTGCCTGGAAATTCGGTCAACCCTTTCATCTACAGATCACCGTTAAGGGCAATCAGATTTTGGTCTCGGTAGATGGAGCTTTGTCCTTCAAGGTTGAAGATTTGGATCGCCCGATCTCAGGTGGAGGTATTGCCCTGGTCTGTGAAGAAGGGCGTATCGGCACAGACGAAGTTTCTGTTGAGCCTGCATTCTTATGAAACTGTTATTACTCCCGACTGCTGAATTTGTCGGGGAAACAAAATACATTTACAAACGCTATTCACTTCGTTTGTAGCGCGGGTAAGTGTGCCGACTTTCATCCATAACCTGTCTCTTAGTTTGTCCGGAGCATGTCTGTTTTCTTGTCCCTTTCGAAGGGGACATTTCTACTTTGGGCTAACATGACAAAATTCGGTATTGACACATTTCTTAACCGTAGTAAAATCCAGCCCAATATGTTCAGTCCATTTGCATTGCCGCGTTCTCGTCGTCCGCAGCCCATTTCTTGTGAGAAGGTCGGGAGCTTTTCATCTGGATGACGAATTGAACGTAGCGATGCGCTGACACAGCGTACAGGTCAACCAAAACAGCCCTCCTTCTCGGCGGGCTGTTTTTATTTTCCCTCATTCGCGGTGGTCGAGTAGGGCGCCAATGGCGTCATATATCGAGACTGGGTGAGAGATAGAAAATCAAAAGGAGCGCATATGTCATCAAAACCAAAACCGCAGGTAAAGAAAGTTGTGCTGGCCTATTCAGGCGGGCTGGATACATCGGTGATCGTGCCATGGCTGAAAGAGAATTATGGCTGTGACGTGGTCTGTTTTTGTGCAGACGTGGGGCAGGGCGATGAAGACCTGCACGGACTGGAACAGAAGGCGCTCAAGAGTGGTGCGAGCCAGTTTGTTTTGCATGATATGAAAGAAGAATTTGCCAGCGATTATCTTTTCCCCATGCTCAAAATGGGGGCAGTCTATGAGCACAAGTATTTATTGGGCACATCGGTCGCACGTCCGCTGATCGCAAAACATCTTGTGGAGGTGGCGCACGAGGTCGGCGCGGATGCGGTCGCCCACGGCGCGACAGGCAAAGGCAATGACCAGGTCCGCTTCGAACTGACCGTGATGGCGCTCGACCCGCGCTTGAAGATCATCGCTCCATGGCGCGAATGGGAGATCCGCTCACGCGAGGATGCGATTTCCTTCGCCGCGCAGCATAACGTGCCTGTGACTGCGACGGTCAAGTCGATCTACAGCCGTGACTCGAATCTGTGGCATCTCTCCCATGAAGGCGGTTTGCTTGAAGATCCGTGGAACGAACCCGAGGAAGTGATGTATCAGATTTCCACATCACCTGAGAACGCGCCCGAACAAGCCGAGTACGTGGAGATCGAATTTGAAAGCGGTAATCCCATGGCGGTGAACGGCGAAAAACTTTCCCCCGCGAAGCTCGTCGAATGCCTGAATGTTATCGGCGGGACACATGCGATCGGCCGCATCGATATGGTTGAGAATCGCCTCGTTGGCATGAAATCGCATGGTGTTTACGAAACCCCTGGCGGCACGATTCTGTTGTACGCGCATCGCGAGCTCGAGTCGCTGGTGATTGACCGCGAGACGATGCACTTCAAGGAAATGGCGGCGGTGAAATATGCAGAGCTGGCTTACAACGGTCTGTGGTTCACCCCTTTGCGCGAAGCATTGGACGCGTTCGTCAACGCGACGCAGGGTCCTGTCACCGGCACAGTGCGGCTCAAACTTTACAAGGGCAACATCATCTCCGCAGGTCGCACATCGCCATTCAGTTTGTACCGCGAAGACTTCGCCACCTTTGGCCAGGAAGATGTCTACGACCAGAGTCATGCGGAAGGATTCATCCGTTTGTTTGGCCTGTCGCTGAAAGTGCGCGCCTTGAACGGATTGCCTGTCTCTGGAATGGATATGCCGAAGCCTGATTATTCGCGATTCAAGAGAGATTAAGGATTGGTAGGAGCACAGCGAGCCGATAAAAGGCCTTGTCCTTTGAAACCTTCGCTGTGCCCCTGCAACGGTAAGGATATTTATGACCCTCTGGAGCGGCAGATTTACCGGAACCCCCGACCCATCTGCATGGGCGCTGAACACGTCTTTGCAGTTCGACCAACGCCTGGCCTTGCAGGATGTGCGTGGCTCGGCCGCCTGGGCAGGGGCGTTGCAAATAGCGGGCGTGTTGACTCACCAGGAGCATGAGCAAATTGTCGACGGTTTGAACGCGATTGCAAAGGAATTTACAGAAAACAAATTCATCTTTGTCGAAAGCGATGAGGACATTCACACCGCGGTGGAGCGGCGGCTTGGCGAACTCATCGGCGCGGCGGCGGGCAAGCTTCACACAGGCCGTAGTCGCAACGATCAGGTCGCCACGGACTTCCGTCTGTGGATGTTGGACTCTCTCCCACTTTTGGAAGATGCCATCGAAGGACTCCAATCTGCTCTGCTGGACCTGTCAGACGCGCATCAGACTACGCTCATGCCTGGTTACACCCACCTGCAGCGTGCCCAACCTGTGACATTTTCCCACTGGCTGCTCAGCCACTTCTGGCCTCTGCAACGCGACCGCGAAAGACTAAATGACCTGCGCGATCGCGTTGCAGTTTGTCCGCTCGGAAGCGGCGCCCTCGCAGGAACAGCCTTCGCCATCGACCGCGACGGGTTAGCAAAGACTCTTGGCTTCGACGAAGCGAGCCAAAACAGCATCGATGGCGTATCTGATAGAGACTTCGTAGCAGAATATCTTTTCTGTTGTAGCTTGTGTGGAGTCCATCTCAGCAAACTTTCGGAAAACATTGTGTTATTCACAACGGCGGAGTTTGGTTTCATCGAACTGAGCGATGCATATTCCACAGGTTCGAGCTTGATGCCGCAGAAGAAAAACCCCGACATGTTCGAGCTGGCGCGCGGCAAGGCAGGGACAATGATCGGCTTGCTGACAGGCTTCATGTCTACGTTGAAAGGATTGCCATCCACATACGATAAAGACTTGCAGGAAGATAAAGTCCCAGTCTTTCAAGCCACCGATACATTACTCGCCATATTGCCTGTATTGGCTGGTGCTTTGCAGATGATGACCATCAACAAGGAACGAATGTTTGCTGCGGTTGATTCGACGATGCTGGCGACCGATTTGGCCGATTATCTTGTCCGCAAGGGACTACCCTTTCGCGAAGCACACGCGGCCGCGGGAAAAGCTGTCCGAGCCGCGCTGGAAAAAGGCCTCAGCCTGGATCAACTTTCGTTAAACGAGTGGCAGGCCCTCGGTCCGTTTGAGTCCGATGTGGATAAAGTTTTCGACGCGCTGGAATCGGTGAAACGGAGAAATGCCATCGGTGGAACCAGCCCTCAATCCGTTGAAAAACAAATTCAAATTGCAAAGGCAACTTTTACCCCCAAAATCAAAGGAGAATAAGTCATGTCTACAGTTTCATGCATTGAATGTGCCGCTGAGATCACATTGGCGGAGAATACCGAAGTGGGAGAGATTATTGTCTGTCCCGATTGCGGTGTGGATTTGGAAGTGACCGCGCTCGAGCCTGCGACGATTCAACTCGCGCCCATGGAGCAGGAAGATTGGGGGGAATAGACGGTGGACGATGGACACTAGATGATGGTCGATTGTCCGTGGTCTATCGTCTGATTATGGAGGACCTATGCAACCACGATTAAAAATTGGTGTACTTTACTCCCGCGTGCGTGTCGAGGAGAAATGGATTTTCGGCGCGATGGAAAAACGCGGCATCGATTATGACCGGCTCGACGACCGCGCCATTCATTTCGATTTGAATAATCCCACGCCGTGGCAGGGATATGACGCGGTACTGGAGCGCAGCATCAGCTACAACAGCGGGTTGTATGCGCTGCGCTTGTTGAACGCGTTTGGCGTGCCAACGGTGAATACCGCAGAAGTGGCAGAGATTTGCGGTGATAAGTTGATGACCAGCGCCGCGCTTGCGCGTGACGGGATCCCGCAGCCGCATAATGCAACAGCCTTCACGCCCGAAGCCGCGCTGGAAGCCATTGAAGCATTTGGCTATCCTGTTGTGCTCAAGCCTGTGGTCGGCTCATGGGGACGATTGCTGGCAAAGATCAACGACCGCGACGCGGCTGAAGCAGTGCTCGAGCACAAAGCTACACTTGGCTCGGTCCAACATTCCGTGTTTTACATTCAGGAATACATTGAAAAGCCCGGGCGCGATATTCGCGCGATTGTGATTGGCGAGAAGGTGTTAACGGCCATGTATCGCAAATCCGAACATTGGATTACCAACACTGCGCGCGGCGGAGAGGGCGTACTCTGTCCGATCACACTTGAGATTGAAGACCTGTGTCTGCGCGCGGCGAAGTCTGTGGGGGGTGGGGTGCTGGCCGTGGATTTGGTCGAACATCCCGAGCGCGGATTAATCGTCAACGAGATCAACCACACGATGGAATTTCATACCATGCAACCTTTGAGCGGGATTGATATCGCGGGTGAGATTGTGAATCATGTTGTGAGTGTCGCGAGCAAGGAGTATGTTGGATGACGATTGTATCCATCATTGGCGGGTCGGGTTATGGCGGCGGGGAGTTGCTGCGACTGCTGTTGGGCCATCCGCAGGTCGAAGTAAAACAGGTTACATCCCGTTCGCATCTGGGTGAGTACGTATATCAGGTCCATCCCAACTTGAGAAAGCGGACTCAACTCAAATTCAGCGACCCTGCCGCGCTTGAACCTGTGGATGTGCTTTTCCTGGCGCAGCCACATGGACAGGCGCAACATAACATCGAGCAGTATGCAACACTGGCGACAAAGATCATTGACCTTTCGGCGGATTTTCGTTTGAGCGATGCGACGGTCTACGAAAAATGGTATGGCGGGAAACATGCTGCGCCGGCCTGGTTAGGCAGGTTTGTCTATGGATTGCCAGAATTGCATCGCACAGAAATGGCCAGTGCAAATTATGTCAGCGGTGTGGGATGCAACGCGACGGCGGGCAATCTTGCGCTTCTGCCGCTGGTCAAAGCTGGCTTGATTGACTTGACTTCTTCAGTCATCATCGAAATCAAAGTTGGCTCTTCCGAATCAGGTGCAGAAGGCAACCTGGGGTCACATCATGCCGAGCGAGCAAATGTCATCCGAACATTTTCCGCGTTTGGGCATCGTCACACGGCCGAGGTGATTCAGGAGATGTGTTTGAAAGAGGTCTCCCTGACCATGACCGCCGTGGATCTGGTGCGCGGTGTGCTGGCAACGGCTCATGCCCATGTTAAACAGGGCGTGACCACCAAAGATTTGTGGAAAGCCTATCGTGCAGTAGCAAATGAAAATCCATTTGTGCGAATTGTGAAAGAACAACGCGGCATCTATCGCGTCCCCGAGCCGAAGATCCTTGCCGGCTCGAATTATGCTGACCTGGGTTTTGAATTGGACGAGAGTAACGGGCATGTCGTCTCGATGTGTGCAATTGATAACCTGATGAAAGGCGCGGCAGGTTCGGCGGTGCAGTGCATGAATCTGATGATGGGATGGGATGAGACAACGGGATTGGAGTTTGTAGGGTTACATCCGATTTAAGAAAGAAGAAAGAAGAAAGAATCAGCAGGTTTTCTTTCCTCTTTCTTCTTCCATAGACATGGAGAAATTATGGCTGAATCAGTCATCGTCGTAAAACTTGGCGGCACGGACGGGGTAGACTTTTCTGCAATTTGTGCGGATGCCGCGAAATTATTGAGTCAGGGGAAGAAGCTTGTTTTTGTGCATGGCGGTTCGGCGGAAGCGAACGCGTTGGGTGAGTCGTTGGGCGCACCACCGAAGATGATTACGTCGCCTTCGGGATACACCTCACGTTACACAGATCGTAGGACCCTGGAGATATTTCTCATGGCTGTGAATGGCAAAATCAATTCGTTGTTGACAGAGCAGATGCAGATGTTAGGCGTCAACGCGTTTGGGCTGTGCGGGCTGGATGGAAAACTGATACAAGCCACGCGCAAAGACGCTATTCAAAGCGTTGAGAACGGGAAACGCAAGATTATTCGTGATGATTACACGGGCAAGATTGAAACGATCAACAGCGAATTGCTTTGTTTGTTGTTAAATGCCGGTTATTTACCTGTGATTGCCCCGGTCGCGGTCAGCGAAAATGGGGCGGCTCTCAATGTCGATGCGGACCGCGCCGCGGCGATGATCGCGTCCGCCTTGAGAGCGGAATCGCTCATTTTGCTTACAGCGGTTCCCGGCCTGATGAAAAACTTCCCAGACGAGTCAACGCTTATCCGGCAACTGCCGCAGAATCAACTCTTGGCGGCGTCCGAGGCAGCGCAGGGCCGTATGAAGAAGAAAATATTGGGGGCGACGGAAGCGCTAAAAGGCGGCGTACATCTGGTAATTATAGCGGATGGGCGAATCCAAAATCCAATTTCAAATGCGTTATCAGGAAACGGCACGGTGATCCAATGAAGTCGCAGGAAATTATTGAAATCGAGACAAAACACACTTCAGGGACGTATGCCAAACAGCCCATCGCCATCGTGCGCGGACGAGGGGCATCCTTATGGGATGTGGATGGAAATGAGTACCTGGATTGTTCATCGGGACACGGTGTAGCCAACCTCGGTCACGCTCATCCGAAGGTTGCCGAGGCGATCTATCAGCAGGCATGCACACTAATAACTTTATTCGAGACGTTTCCAAATGACAAACGCGCGGAGCTGATGAAGAAGATCACTTCGCTTGTAGATGGACTGGATAGAGTCTTTTTTTGCAACTCTGGGACAGAGTCTGTTGAAGCCGCACTCAAATTTTCGCGTATTTCAACAGGAAGAAAAAATATCGTCGCGGCGATGCGGGCATTTCATGGAAGAACGTACGGTTCATTATCTGCAACATTCAACAAAAAGTATCGGGAGGGATTTGAACCGCTTGTGCCAGGGTTTAGTCATGTGGCGTACAACAATATCGATGCCCTGGACAAAGCCGTGACCGGTGAAACGGCCGCGGTGATTCTGGAGGTTATACAGGGCGAAGGCGGTGTGTATCCTGCAAAGGTTGAGTATGTACAGGCAGCGCGGAGTATTTGTGATGAGCGCGGCGCGTTATTGATTGTAGATGAAATCCAATCCGGATTTGGCCGGACGGGGAAGATGTTCGCGATTCAACATTTCGGAGTCACGCCCGATTTGCTCGCGTGTGCAAAATCATTGGCTGGTGGCCTGCCGATGGGCGCGGTGTTGATCGGCAAGAATGTACAGAACCTGACGATAGGAGTGCATAGCTCGACGTTTGGTGGGAATCCGCTTTCGTGCGCGGCGGCCGTCGCGGCGTTGACTGTAATTGAGGAGGAGGATTTGCCAGGTCAAGCTGAGGCGAAAGGTAGATATTTGATGGAGAGATTAGAGAAGATGGACTCTCCAAATATTCGCGAAGTGCGTGGGCTGGGTCTGATGGTTGGTATAGAGATGAAGCAGAAGGTCGTGCCATATATCAAGGCGTTACAGGAGAATAAGATTATCGCGTTGAACGCGGGAATGACGGTGATTCGTCTATTGCCACCGCTGGTAATATCGTACGAGCAGATTGATCATTTAGTGGATGTGTTAGCGGAAGTGCTAAACACGGTGGTCGAGTAGTTCCGAGCCGCCTTGTGTCGAGGAACGTATCGAGACCACCACAGATCAAGACACTTTTTGTTTCCTTGGAACTTGTTGGTCTCGATACGGACTGGGAAGAACATCCAGCCCTCCTCGACCAACGGTTTGCTTTTGGAAATTGAGATTATGGCAGAAGCAGATTTTTCAACACTGATTGGACTGGTTTCGCAATACAGTCCTTCAGGCCAGGAGCGCGGCGCAGCAGAATGGCTCGTCGCGCGTATGAAGTCATTGGGCTATGACGAGACTTTTATTGATGAAGCGGGCAACGCCGTCGGTATGATGGGAAGCGGCCCGAAGCAAATTGTCCTGCTCGGGCACATTGACACGGTGCCTGGTGAAATTTCTATTTGTGTGGAAAATGGCGTTTTATACGGTCGTGGTTCGGTGGATGCAAAGGGTCCGCTTGCATGCTTTATCGACGCGGTCGCACAAGCCGGCGCGGTGGACGGGTGGCAATTCATTGTGATCGGTGCGGTGGAGGAGGAGCGTGATTCAGTAGGGGCGCGCTATGTCGCGACGAAATACAAGCCAGACTATGCCATCATCGGCGAGCCGAATCAGTGGGACAGGGTCGCGCTTGGATATAAAGGAAGCGCGTGGGCGACTGTAACGGTTAAGCATGGGCAGACCCATACGGCAAGCGGTGAGCAGACGGCGGCTGAGGCGGCGGTGGATGTATGGTTGCAGATCAAGGCTTATGTGGATTCGATCAATTCAGAAAAACCAAAAGCGTTTGATAAATTGCTGCTTACCTTGCGTGGCATGAATTCTGAATCGAATGAGTTTGATCAAGTGGCAGAGTTAAAAGTGGGTGTGCGTTTGCCTACGGATGTCCCGCCCGAGGATTGGTACGAGAAACTAAGAGAGATCGCCGGGGATGCAAACGTGCAGCCGATAGGATACCCCATCCCCGCCTGGGAATGCGAGAAGAACACCAGGCTGGTGCGCGCTTTCTTAAGCGGGATCAGGTCGCAGGGAGGAGAGCCGCGCTTTGTCTATAAAACGGGAACCGCGGATCTAAATATTGTCGCACCGGTGTGGAAATGCCCCGCGCTCGTGTATGGTCCGGGAGATTCGAGTCTTGATCATACGCCGGATGAACACATCTCACTTGAAGAATACTTGAAGGCAGTGCAGGTGTTGTATGATGCATTGAAATGGTTGGTACGTTAAATGAAATGTTTGGAACGAGAAGTCCATCTTTGCAAATCCGGTCAAATGAAGATGATCGGCACTTGCCAAATCCCGTTGATCTGGATATACTGCCATTCAATATGAATACCAAGTTCACGCACACCCATCATGCTCATCATCCTTACTCCCCGAATGACCGGAGGTTCTTGTGCGCGCACCTGGATTAGGCGAATAACAGGATCGCGATTGATTGATCAGCCCTCGGTCATTGACCGAGGGCTTTGGCTACCCCCTCCCAGCCCTGTCCCAAATTCACAGAATTTTGGGGAGGGAAAGGGTGGAGGCAAGGATTGATTTATGCTATCAGGACAAACCATTCGACTCTCTCTCCCATCCAAGGGCCGCCTTGAGAGCGACTCGCTGGAATTTCTCTCCGCCGCCGGATTACGCCTGTTCAAACCCAACCCGCGTCAATATCAAGCCACGATCCCAGCGCTGCCTGATCTGGGAGTCATCTTCCAGCGTCCCGGCGATATTGTCGTCAGCGTGCGCCAGGGAAGTGTGGACTTCGGCATTACCGGGTTAGATGTGATCGAGGAGAAACGCGGTGTAGCAGCGCGCGGGGACATTCTTATCCTGCACGACGCGCTCGGCTTTGGTCATTGCTCGCTTGCGCTTGCTGTCCCCGAATCGTGGGAAGATGTTACCGATCTGCGATCGCTCAAGGAATTTGCAGACAGACTCGATCATCCATTGCGCGTCGCAACCAAATTTCCTACACTTACCACGCGTTTCCTCAGTCAACATCACATTCCCCATATCCTCATTGCTGCTGAAGGAACCCTCGAGGCTGCACCGGCCATCGGCTATGCAGATATCATCTCGGATCTTGTTTCATCGGGCCAGACGCTGCAGGACAATCGCTTGCGTGCCCTGCTCGACGGTGTGATCCAGCGCTCGCAAGCTGCCTTGATCGCGAACCGTGAAGCGTTGCAAACACATCCCGAGGTGCTCGAAATGGCGCGCCGCCTGCTGGAGTATATCGAAGCCCATTTGCGTGCCGAAGACAACCTCCTGGTCATTGCAAACATGCGCGGTGAAAATCCCGAGGCCATTGCCCAAAAAATATTTAGACAAACCAACGTGGGTGGGCTGCAGGGTCCAACCATCAGCCCGGTGATCGTGCGTGATGAGGGACCGAACTGGTATTCGGTCACTGTCGTGGTGCGGCGCGATCGACTGCCTCAGGCGATCACAGAACTGCGTTTCATCGGTGGCAGCGGCATCATCGTTTCGCCGGTCACCTATATTTTTGAAGAAGAGCCGCCGCGCTATAAAGCCATGCTCGAAGCATTGTCGAGCGCAGCGAGATAGGAGTTCCTCATGCTCAAACAATACGACCCCGAATCTGCGAGGCAAACCATCCTCAAACGCACACCGCCGGATGAATTTCCTGTCAGCCAGCGCGTACTCGATGGGATTGCAGAGCTCTTTGGAGAACCTCTAACCGCGGAACAAGCGGTCACGCGCATTCTGAAAGACGTGCGGACAAACGGCGACTCTGCTCTGCAGAAGTGGACTCAGCGCCTCGATAGCCTGGACCTTTCGACTGATCGCTCAGGGCGACACCTCCAACCTGCTCCCGTTTCAAAAGCTTCGATCCAATCTGCAGTCGAATCCATCTCCCCCGTCCAACGCGAGGCGCTCGAGCTGGCAGCAGCACGCGTCGAAGCATTTCATCGCTGTCAGCCTCTGACCTCCTGGTTCTCCAACGATTTGGGTGGAACACTGGGGCAGATCATCCGCCCGATCCAACGCGTGGGACTGTATGTGCCGGGCGGCACAGCCTCGCTTCCCTCCAGTGTGTTGATGAGCGCTATCCCGGCGCGCGTGGCTGGCGTGAAGGAAATTGTGGTTGTCACTCCGCCATCGCTCAAGCCGCCGTCCTTTGCGAAGCATCCCCGTGGGACGGCCGCGGGAATGCCACCTGTTGCTCCCATTATTCTCGCGGCATGTGCCATCGCAAATGTAGACGAAGTCTATTTGCTTGGCGGAGCGCAAGCCATTGGCGCGTTGGCATACGGTACTGAAACGATCCGCGCGGTGGACAAGATCTTCGGTCCCGGCAACCTGTTCGTTACATTGGCGAAGCGACAAGTGTATGGTGTGGTGGGCGTTGACGGCTTGGCTGGCCCAACAGAGACTGTGGTCATCGCGGATGAGTCTGCCAATCCAAGCTGGGTCGCGGCAGATCTGCTGGCGCAAGCGGAGCATGACTTGTTAGCATCAGCTATTCTACTTACCCCCTCGCAGGCACTGATCGAGAAAGTGAAAATTGAAACGGCGCGGCAGATGGAACAACTTGGGCGTGCAGAGATCATCGCCGCTTCATTAGAAAGTCGCGGTGGCGCGGTGCTGACCCGTGATTTGGATGAGGCCGTGCAATTGGCAAATGAGTATGCTCCCGAACACCTTGGTCTCTCGGTGCGCGATCCCTGGCGCTGGGTGGAGAAGGTCAGGAATGCAGGTGGCGTATTCATGGGCGAACATTCGTTTGAAGTGCTAGGAGATTACCTGGCGGGACCAAGTCATGTCATGCCGACAGGAGGCTCGGCGCGTTTTGCTTCTCCGCTCAACGTGTGGGACTTTGTCAAAATCGTCAGCCTGGTCGCACTCGACGAAAGCACCGCGCAAGCCATCGGTTCAAGTGCGGCGACAATCGCAGACGCGGAAGGTCTGGATGGGCATGAGAATGCTGCACTTCTGAGGGTAAGGCATCTGCATGAAAATCCGCGCTCATCTTGAATCGCTGCCGTCTTATATCCCTATTGAACCATTTGAAGTCCTCTCTGCGCGTAGTAGACGCGACCCGTCGCAGATTGTCAAACTGGACGCAAATGAAAATCCCTACGGCCCTTTGGCAGTTGTGCGAGAGGCGCTCGGCAAATTAGATTTCCCACACATTTATCCTGATCCCGAGAGCTGTGCCTTGCGGAGATCACTTGCCAAGTTTACGGGCATCGGAGAAGAATATCTGCTCGCCGGCGCAGGCGCGGATGAATTGATCGACCTGCTCATGCGTGTCCTTCTTGAACCGGGCGATTGCATCCTATCCTGCCCGCCCACGTTTGGCATGTATTCCTTCGATGCAGAACTCAACGCCGCGCGCTGTATCGAAGTCCCACGCAACGCAGATTTTTCACTCGACATGGAATCTGTTCGCAAAGCAGTGGCGACCCATCGGCCAAGGATGTTCTTTATCACCTCTCCCAACAATCCGGATGGTTTTTTACTTGGCGCACAGGCCATTGATGAATTACTAACTTTACCTACCTTGGTCATCCTGGACGAAGCTTACATCGAATTTGCAGGTGAAAACCTCGGCGCAAACCTCAGTCGCATTCGGGAGGTCCCTTCGCGTGGAAATCTTGTTGTTCTACGTACGTTTAGCAAGTGGGCAGGACTGGCCGGTCTGCGAATCGGATACGGTGCATTTCCGCTATGGTTGATGCCGACCTTGTGGAAATCCAAACAGCCGTATAACGTCAATGTCGCGGCGAGTGTGGCAGCGCAAGTTTCACTGGAGCATGTGGATGAATTGACAAAGGTCGTTGAGCTTTTAAGAACCGAACGAGCAAGATTGTTCGCGGCATTGCAGGAAATCCCATACCTGAAACCTTATCCTACTCAATCCAACTTCATTCTGTGCAAGGTCATTGAACACGATGCCGCCGAACTTAAGTCACTGCTGGCCCAGGAGCACGGCGTCTTTATCCGCTATTTCAATAAACCTGGTCTGCGCGACCACATCCGCATCAGTGTGGGCAGGCCAGAGGATACAGATGCGTTGTTAAAAGCACTGGAGTCCGAAGTCTCCTGACTTCGGAAGTGACCTCAGAAACGTCACCTGAAAACGAGAAATTTCTTGAAACATGGTGGTCTCGATACGCTCCGTCCAACATGGAGCTACTCGACCACCGAAGTTAGGAATAAACATGCGAACAGCTGAAATAGCACGTCAAACCAATGAGACTGAAATCACCCTCAAGCTTGAATTGGATGGAACGGGTAAATATGAAATATCCACAGGGATTGGTTTCTTTGACCACACGCTCACTCACCTGGCGGTTCATGGGCTGTTTGACCTCTCTGTACATGCACGAGGCGATCTTGAAGTGGACACTCATCATACGATCGAAGATGTGGCGTTGACCCTGGGCCAGGCTTTCGATAAAGCACTTGGTGACCGCAAAGGAATCTTCCGCATCGGAGATTGCTTCGCACCGATGGATGAAACGCTCGCGCATGTCGCGATTGATCTATCGGGACGTCCGTATTCTGTCGTTCAAGCGGAATGGCACACACCTTACATTGGAAATATCCCAACCACTTTGTTTCCCCATTTCTTTGAGTCATTTGCGATCACGTCACGCTGCAACTTGCATGCACGTGTTTTATATGGTCGTGATGACCACCACCAGGCTGAGGCGTTATTCAAAGCCTGGGCGCGGGCATTGGACATTGCCACACAAATTGACCCGCGCCGCGCCGGTGGTATCCCATCCACAAAAGGGACATTGACCAAATGAACGATGTCGTTTTGATCGATGCTGGCACGGGTAATCTTCGTTCCGTGCAAAAAGCGTTGGAAAGCATCGGGGCGAATGTCGAGCGTACGAATGATCCGCAGAAAGTTTTATGGGGCGGGCGCGTCGTATTGCCCGGCGTGGGTGCGTTTGGTGATTTCATGTCTGGCCTACAGGCGCGTGGACTTGAAGATTCCGTAAAAGAGATTGCAGGGCGCGGTGTGCTATTACTGGGCATTTGCGTCGGGATGCAAGCCTTGTTCGATGCCGGAGAAGAGATGGGCGAGCACGCGGGGTTGGGTCTGCTCACAGGGAAGGTGGTGCGGTTTGCAGAATCGCTGTCAGTGAAGATCCCTCATACGGGCTGGAATCAGGTTGATATTGAGAAAAAAACGTCACTATTTAATGGGATCGATGCCGGAGCGTATGTCTATTTCAATCATTCGTATTACTGTCAGGCGTGGGATTCATCCGATGTCATTGGGAGGACCGATTATGGCTTAAGGTACGCAAGCGCGGTACAACGTAAGAATATTTATGGTGTGCAATTCCATCCGGAAAAAAGTCAGATGGTAGGACTGCGAATTTTGAAGAACTTCCTGGAGGCGACATGAGTTTTACGATCTATCCCGCGATTGATTTGCGCGATGGGAAAGTTGTGGGTTTGAAAGAGGGTGACCCTGCTCGTATAACGATGTATAGTGACAACCCTTCGGAGATGGCGCGACATTGGTTGAACGCCGGAGCAGGCTGGTTGCATGTGGTTAATCTCGATGGCGCATTTGGGGAGAGTGATGATTCAAATCGTGCCGCGCTTGAGTCTATTTTGAAGGTTGCAAAAGAGTACGACGCGCAGGTGCAGTTTGGTGGCGGAATGCGTTCGCTCGATGCGATCGAGCGCGCAATTGATCTCGGTGTCAGCCGCGCGGTGCTTGGCACAATTGCAATCGAGAAACCAGATGTGGTTGCGACTGCATTGAAAAAATCAGGTGCGGAGAAAGTTGCTGTCGGAATTGATGCACGCGATGGACTCGTACGCGTCCGTGGATGGAAGGATGGCAGCGGAGTCTCCGCAAGGGAACTGGCGTTTCAAATGAGAACCCTCGGTCTGCGTACCGTTATCTTTACGGATGTCAGCAGGGACGGCTTGGGCAGTGGGTTGAATATCGCTGCGACAAAAGAATTGGCTGAAGTGAGTGGACTCAATGTAATTGCTTCGGGCGGCGTAAGCACATTGCTTGATGTAATGGCAGCGCGTGAGGCAAATTTAGCTGGCGTAATCATCGGGCGCGCACTTTACGAAGGGACGATCGATCTAAAAGGAGTACTGGAGTTAAAAGCATTATCCTGAGCTTGTCGAAGGCTCTCCTGACTTTGGAATCCAAATTGGAGATTTTATGTTAGCGAAACGAATCATCCCATGTCTTGACATCAAAGATGGACGCGTAGTGAAAGGCGTGAACTTTGTGAATTTACGCGACGCGGGCGACCCTGTGGAACAGGCGCGTTTATATGACGAGCAAGGCGCGGACGAGTTGGTCTTTCTCGATATTTCCGCAACGCATGAGGCACGAAAAACGACGCTTGATTTGGTCGGGCGCGTGGCGGATACCGTCTTCATGCCCTTGACGGTTGGCGGCGGAATCCGCGAAGTAGACGATATGCGAAATCTCCTGCTGGCGGGCGCGGACAAAGTCAGTGTCAATTCGGCGGCGGTGAGGAGACCTGAACTGTTGTCGGAAGGCGCCTCACGTTTTGGGGCGCAGTGTATCGTGTTGGCAATTGACGCGCGGCGCGGCAATTCAGGTTGGGAAGTTTACGTCAATGGTGGACGAGTCCCGACAGGAATTGATGCAATTGAATGGGCAGTGCGCGGTGTGGAATTTGGCGCGGGAGAAATCCTGCTCACAAGCATGGATGCGGATGGTACGCTCGCCGGCTATGACATCGAATTGACCCGCGCAATTGCCGAAGCTGTGTCTGTGCCTGTCATCGCCTCGGGCGGCGCGGGGACTCCGTCCCA
>DASWKT010000053.1:0-11924 GCA_036396515.1 Anaerolineales bacterium
GTCGAGACTCTCTGGCTGATGGTGTTCATCCTGCTTTTGCTCATGGGCATCTGGAATTACAGGAACCATACAAAACAATGGGAAAGCAGAAGGGTGGATTATTCTGAAAGCATTCGCTACGATAGCATGCAAGCCGTGCTCCTCCTTGCCATCACGCTCGGAGCTTTTGCGTTCTTCACACCCTCCATATCATGGCGCGAGCTCAGGGATCATCTGCGCGAACGGAATCAAACCTCTGGAAATAACGCGGCGGATATGCTGGGCGTCCAGCAGCAACCCGCCTCACCAGGCAATTCCTTCGTTCAAAAATCTTCACTGCCGCGCGAGCATTTGCTGAGCGGCGGGTATGCTCAGTCACGGAAGGTCGTGATGACCATTCGCACGGGTGAACTGCCTCCGGTTGAAAACCCGTCGCTGACTGTCAATGCGCCAAGATATTACTGGCGCAGCACAACCTATGACAGATACGTCGGCGCGGGCTGGGTCACGAGTCCTGCCCGTCCACAAACCTACGAAGCGAACACACCGTTGATCCCCGGCCTGCTGGAGGGATACAAGCTGGTTCACCTCGATGTGCAGATGGCGGAGCCGGAAGGAAAATTATTCTGGAGCGGGATTCTATTTAGCGCAGACATTCCTTTTACCGCGACCTGGCGCCTCAGACCGGGATCGAGCCTGTTCGCTGATCAATCGGCTTTGCTCGAAGCGGATATATTCGCGGCGCTCAGCAATGCAGAATCCTATCAGGTGGATGCTTACGTCCCGCGCGTAACCGTGCAAGAGTTGCGAGCAGCCTCGACAGATTATCCGGCAGATATCCGAGAACGCTATCTTATTCTTCCCCGATCTGTGCCAGGGCGAGTCTATCAACTTGCCCTCGAGATCACCAGTGACAGGAGTCGCGCCTACGATAAAGCCAAAGCCATCGAAGCCTATTTGAGGAACTATCCATACGATCTCGAAGTCCTTGCCCCGTCAGAAGGACAGGATGTAGCCGATTACTTCCTGTTCGAGCTGAAAAGGGGTTACTGCGACTATTACGCCACCGCCATGGTCGTGCTGGCGCGTTCGAGCGGGCTCCCTGCCCGTTTCGTCTCGGGCTATGCTCCAGGCTCCTATGATGCTCCAAACGCGGAGTATGTTGTTCGCGAACTACACGCGCATTCGTGGGCTGAAGTCTATTTCCCCGAGATAGGCTGGGTGGAATTCGAGCCGACAGCCGCACAGCCCGAAATCGACTTTTCTGCCTCCGACAGTGCAGCTGCACCGGCGCACGATTCTGACTCCACGGCAGCACAGCTGTTAGCTCGTTTTAGATTTAAAAAAGCAATTTACTGGCTTTCTCCTATTGCAGGCATTCTTCTATTATCTCGCCTCTATTTCACAGTGATCGAACGCTGGTGGTTTATGCGGCTTGCTCCTGCGATGGCGATTGAAAGAGTTTATCGCAGGCTCTATCGCCTGGGACGCCCACTGGCGGGCGAACGTACACGGGCAGAGACGGCATTTGAATTCATGCAAAAACTCCTCAGTAAAGTTGACAGGCTGGGGAAAGGTTCCCGTTTTACAAAACTATTTTCCAGCGTTCAGAAGGATGTCGAATTATTAACGGATCTATATCAGCGTACCCTATTCACTCGTAACGATATACAAAAGCATGACGTGCGAATTGCATTAAACACATGGAAACATTTGCGGCTGCGGCTAATGATTGCAAGAATAAGTGCTTTTACTAAACATGTCATTCTGAGCAAAGCGAAGAATCTTAATCAGGGTGTGCGAGACTCTTCGGTCGCAGCAAACGCTCCCTCACACCGTCCCGGCGTCCCTCCGGGAGAGTGACATAATTAATTAAATTTTTTCTTATCTTAAAATTTCATAAAACATAGTGCAGGCTTATTGATTTTGATTCAATAATGTTGTATATTACTTCCAAGATGTAACCATAATAAATCTTGGAGATGTTATTCATGCATGCAAAGAAAGGAATATGAAATGGTTTCGATGGATACGCTTGCGATCAAGACAGAAAACAAATTTAGAAGTTTGATCACAAAGCAGGCATATACAAAAGGGGAAGTCATTTGCGAGATCCCGACTGAAAAAGTTTTCAGCAAGGCAAATCGTTACACAGTGCAGATCGGACGTGACCAGCATACTGAAGTAGGGAAACTGGCCGCGCTCAATCACTCCTGCGATCCGAATGTACTGCTCGATACTGAAAGATTGCTCATGGTTGCACGGCGTGACATCGCCAGGGACGAAGAGCTTTCATTTTTCTATCCCTCCACCGAATGGGAAATGGACGCGCCGTTCATTTGTCTCTGTGGCTCATCGAACTGCATCCATGTCGTGGCAGGTGCACGCTTCCTGCCGCTTTCCACATTGGAGAATCATTACCTCAACAGGCACATTCGCGAGATGATGATCGAGTTGTTGAATAATACGGAATTGCATCTAACACAAATACTCAACGTGGAATAGTAATACTGTGCTCAAGCAGTCCACCGCGGCGTCGTGGATTTCTCGAAACGTTAGAAGTACCTGTTTGAAGCTAAAAAGTCTCCAAGAATTCCGGAGACTTTTTTTATTACACTTTGTCGTTAGGTAGCGCGTTGCCTACCGTAGGGACGGTTCGCACCCGTGCTTGACCTTCGGCAGGATATTTCTCCCAATTACTCTTCACCAAGCTTGTCGACGAGGTCTTTGACGCCGAAAACCTTTTCGTAAAAAATCAACAATGCATGAGCTTTCAACCGAAATTCCAGATCTGTATTCTCCTGCCCGGCGGACGCCTTCAGGTGTTCAAGGTTCTCAAGGTGTGAAACCAAACGCTCGCGAAAACCAATATTCGGCGAACTGGGCAAAAGCACCTCCAATTCATGAATCATTTGTTTTGCCTGTTCAACCACTGTCAGAGCATTAGGCAGCGAGGTGTTTTCATTCAGCACTTCTTTTAGCAGCTTGCACTTATAGGTACGACAAAAGTGCGGATAGTGAGGCGAAGTGTAGATCGTACACTGTCCCTGCCAAAGTGGGCAGGGTTGGCTAAATCCCCGCTGGCGGGGGTCAGACCCAAAGACATTCAACCCCAGTGCCTTGGCGGAGTCGAGCTCAGCGGACCTGAGTTTTGCCCAGATGAATAAATGGCCCGTGCAGCACAACCCGCACGACTTGCACAGAGTGTTTGCCTGAGATGCGTTTGTTTCATCCATACCAGTCATGCCGGAAATATTATCCCAGTAAACATGAAATGGCAATACAGCTCGCAGGCACACAACTGGATAGGGTATGCGAGGCGGTCCAATCCACGGGGGAAGAGGAGTTGTGCTTGCCCCCATCGGGAATGATACGGATGTTACTGTCCCCTAAAAGGGATGGTCACCCTTCGGGCATGATATCACGGTCAGTTTTGGATAAGGTCCTTCAAGAAGAGTTATTGTCCTGGAACTGACTCTTGAGTTCCAAGCGGATGGATGGGTAATTGCAGATAAAACGTACTGCCGGGAAACGTAGTTTCATCATGGCCCAGGCTTGCCACCCATACTTTCCCTCCATGTGCCCGCGCCACGCCACGCACAATAGCCAGCCCCAGGCCGGGTCCGCCGCCCTTGAAAGTCGTTTTGCCCGACGAGTGAATGGCGACACGACCCACCTGATAAAACTTTTCAAAAACCAGTTCATGGTGTTCCGAGTCCAGCCCAATGCCTGTATCCCTCACCGCGATCTCCACGCCGGGTATCTCGTCATCGATCATGCCTGGGCGAGTCCCGATAATCACTTTGCCGCCATCCGGTGTGTACTTGATGGCGTTGACGACCAGGTGAAAGAGCGCCTTTTGAATCAGCGTGGGATCGCCATAAATGTCTGGTGTATCTGTATCGTGCTCAGTGGTGATTTCGATCTTCCGTTCTTCGGTGGCTTTCGCAAAACCATGCACCAGATCATTAATGATCCGCTTCAATGGCACAGGCAGGGCTGCGACCTGCAAGGTTTCAGCATCGATCCGCGTGATGTCCAGCATCAAATTGACCACCTCATGGATACGGTCGGAGCCTTTGATGATTCCATCAATCACTTCGCCCAGCGCGGCGTTGGTTTTGATATCGGGGAATGAACTCAGTACTTTGACATAGCCATTCAGGACGGTCAGCGGCGTGCGAAGTTCGTGCGCGGCAACCTGAATGAATTCCAATTTGTTGCGGTCCAGTTGTCGCAATACATTGTTGGTCCTTTGTAGATCCGCAATTGCCATGTGGTCGTTGGCGCGCATACGATCCAGCGTGATCCGGATAATATCGATTGCCATGCGCGGACTTTGGCTGAGGATGGTCTCAAAATCCTTTTTCCCCATCTCCAGCATGGTGCATTTGGTGAGCGTCCGCACGGTTGCCGCTCGCGGCGCGTTTTGGATCAGAGCCATCTCGCCTACCAGGTCGCCTCTGCCACCAACCCGTAAAATCCGCTCACCTGTCTCTTCCAACATTTTCTTGGAAACCACCACACTGCCGTCCGCCACAATATAGAACACATCCTCATACGCACCTTCATTGCATAAAATGTGATCTGGCGGATACGTGCAAAACTCAGTAACTCCCGCCATCTCTTGCAATTCATCGTCTTCCAACCCTTTAAATGCAAGCCGCAGGAGTGAAATCTTATCGTAGTTGATAGTCTGGCTCATCATAAACCAGTATAAACATGACCCGGGTTGGCGATTACAACAACTCAATTACAATAAATCACAAGTATAAAGCATTTGGCATGCAGGAGCATCCTCAACAGAGCATTCTCGGGGAGGCGTTCATTGGTGGTATAATTAGTCTACATCCCAGAATCGACGGGTTCCAGGCGCCAGTCCTTTGTCAGGTTGGCGTTTTTCCTTTTTTCCCCACAGATTGAACAGGAGGCACGTATGAATTTTCGCGAAGGTGATCCAGTCATGCACTGGACATATGGCTTTGGAGAGGTTCTCCGGCTGGAGGAGCGGGAATTATCCGGCGAAACAACCCTATACTATGCAGTCCAGGTCCGTGACATGACTGTTTGGGTTCCGGCGGATGACAATCTGAAGAGTCGCCTGCGGCCTCCGACGTCGCAGGCCCGCTTCAAGCGACTGCTTGCGATCCTTTCCGGACCGGCTGAACCGCTTCCTGATGACCGCCATGAGCGCAAGACCCGGCTGCTGGAATTGTTGAACGATGGCAGCACCGAATCGCTCTGCCAGGTGATCCGCGACCTGTTCGCCTACCGGCGAGTACGAGCCCTTAACGATAATGACCAGGCATTGCTGAAACGATCTCAGAGCGCATTGCTTGGGGAGTGGGGCTTTGTTCTCTCGGTTACCCCGGCGCAGGCTGATCTCGAAATGCACCGCCTGCTTTCAGCCGTGGCCGCTTGACCCGTCGGCCCGAGTCCGCAACACAAAAGGAAACGAAGAATGCGTCCGTTATCGGACGCATTTTATTTCAGACGGGTAGGCTGAACCCATCAGCAGCGCGAGATGTTTTGCTTGCTCAACGATCGGGAACCAATTGCCTGAACGCTCCCACCCACGGCTTTCCCAACCTGTGATTATCACTCACCTGAATTTTACCGAGTTTCTGTGCAGTCTGCATCGATAGCATCGCGATCGTCCCCCAATCTTCTGAGAGAACCGCGGCTTTCAATTTTGAAGCATACTGTGAGGTCCACATCCACTCCATGCGGAACTTGTCAGCTTTGACCCAGTAGCCGCGTTTCTCCCAGGCCGCCACTGAGATGTCAATACCATCGGCGATGGTTTGCAATGCCAGGGCAATGAACGCGGCCACGTCGCGGGATTCAGGTCCCGGCCCCGTCTGGCGCGCTAATTCCCTCACGGCAAGGACAATGGATTTGGTCAATTGTGTTCGTTGTTTTCCGGCGGATTCCGGGTTGATCAATCGGCCCATTGAATGATAAAACTCCCAAAGTGGGATATGGAACAAGCGGCGATTGCACCTGCACTTCGCTCCGCTCCGTGCGGCGCAAGTGTACCATCGCAAATCGAAAATTCACATACCTTGGGAAATGTCTCCATTGCTTTTGCAGACATTAGGCGGATGGGAGGGTCTAGAAGATGATTGATGATGACCTGCGCCCTGTTGATCACTTGAAATAGTAGACAGCCTAACGAATCGGACGCTTTAGGAAAAACTGCCGTAAGGCAGTACCCTCTGTAACAGTTCTATCAACACCTGCCAGTTCCCATCCTTCTTCTCCCAGTGCGTTCAGGCGTTCTACTGCATCGCTTATGACTGTCTCATCATCTTGCCAGGAGTGCGTAGCTTCGACATCATCATAAACCTGAACTATTGTCATGTATTCCCATTTCTGCATAATTGTCTGCCTTTCTAAACCGCCTTCTTCAAGCGGGTTTTTGGTCTTGTCGAACGGATCATAAAATGGAGTTTCAAACTCGGTGACTGTGCCGATTTCCCACATTCGCCGCCAGTCATCTAACAAAATAGACTTGTCCGGATATTCCCTGGAGCCCAGCGACTTTTCAACTCATGAACGATGGAAAATCGAACAGGCATATCCCCATTGTAGTACACAACCGCCCCGGAAATAGGGCTGTTTTCTTTGTACAAGTTCAGCTCAAACATATTCCTCTTTGTTGCCCCGGGCCCAACCAGGAGCCCGAAACCGCCCCGATAACTGCAAGGAAACAGTAAACAGGCACCAGGACAATTTGAGGGATAATTTCTGATTATGCCAATCATTATCCTTCTCATTGCCGTCCTTCTTTCAGTGATTTTTTTATGGTGTTCCTGGTTTTAATTCTTAGCCACAATCGGCCTTGACCCTGCACGCTTATACTTTGCGCGTATGCTACCCAAGCAAGATTCACTAAGAACCAGGCCGAACGTGAGCCCGTTTAGGAGAATTAACGCGCTGTCTGAATACAGAGAACAGCACATCAAGGAAAAAGGAACGCCGCCTATCTGGACAGCTGCCTGTCATAGAATAGGAATAAACATTAGAACCGTACTGAGGCACGCTCCAGAACTTGCCCAGAAATGGAACGACACAAAATTTCATTGGTAATGAAATGTATAGTAATGGGAGTTATGAAACTTTTTGCAGATGCGGAAAAAAATTGAGACATCACGATATTTGCTACGATTAAAAGTCAGAGGGCGGTCATTGCAACAATACTGGAAATAAATTTCTATATGGTCATACAAAATGTTATACTTATAAGCACTTGACCAAGCGGTTTCAAGTGCTTCATAGTGTTCTAAATTGCGTATAATTACGCCATCCCGGGGACGTGTCGGAACTGGCAGACGAGCATGACTTAGGATCATGTGCCGCAAGGCGTGAGGGTTCGATTCCCTCCGTCCCCACTGCGTGAACGTCTATGAATATAAAATTTGTTATGAAGGAAAGTAACTTTGAAAATCGACAAGACTATTGAAGACAACCACGAAGCCAAATTGGTGGTTGAAGTTGAACCGGAAAAAATGGATACCTACAAGCGCCGCGCCGCTCGCAAGATATCCGAGCGTGGCAAGATCCCAGGTTTCCGTCCCGGCAAGGCGCCCTACGAAATGGTCGTCCGCAACTATGGCGAACAGGCCATCCTTGAGCAGGCGATCGATTACTTTGTGGATGCTGAATATTCGAACATTCTGAAAGAGGCGAACGTGGAGCCTGGCGCGTCCGGCGCGCTCGAATCGATTGACTCACTTGAACCACCCAAGCTGACCTTCCGCGTGCCTCTTGCGCCCAACGTGGATTTGGGGGACTATCGCTCGATTCGCATGCCATACGAATGGTCGGCTCCCGATGAAAAAGCAGTGGACGAAGCTGTTGAAGGCCTCCGTCAAATGTACGCCACAACGGAAAATGTCGAGCGTGAGGCACAGGAAGGCGATTACGTGCTCGTTGATGTGAAGTCTGACACCAATGAATTGAATCGCACGGGTTTCGCGGCATACATTCGTAAGGAGGAGCGCGATACGGAATGGCCCTATAACGGGTTTGCCAACGAACTTGTCGGCCTTAAAGCCGGCGACATAAAGGTAGTCAGACACACCTTCCCGGAAGACCATGATCTCCCGGAGCTGCAGGGGAAAGATGTAGAGCTGGAAGTAACGGTCAAGACCGTCCGCGCCGTGAGCCTGCCGGAACTTGATGATGAATTTGCCAAAATGACCGGCGCAGGCGAGACCGTTGAGGCGGTACGCGAAGCTGTAACGAAGGATGTTGAAAGCCGCTCGAAGGCTGAATATGATGATAAATTCTTCGTTGACCTGATCGAGAAGATCAAGGAAGGTGCGACGATAAAATATCACGAGCACGCCCTCGAGCATGAAGGCGAACACGTGCTCGAAGATCTGAGTCAGAGGCTTGCACAGCAGGGCATGGACCTGGATACATACTTCAAGGTCCGCAGCACCACCCGCGAACAATTCATCGAAGATGAAGTGAAACCTGTTGCCAGGAAACGCCTTGAGCGTTCGCTGATCCTCGATGAGATCGTCCGCACGGAAAACCTGAAGGTCGCAAACGAAGAACTTGATGCAGAATTCAACCAGACGCTTAGCGCTCTCTCCCAACAGGGGCTGGATTTCGGCAAGATTCGCGGCGGGCGCAAGGGACAGCAGCGTGTGGCGCAGGCTGTTGCTATGGAATCGGCGAATCGCGTCCTCACACGCCGCGCCCTCGATTTACTAAAGTCCATTGCGATTGGTGAATACAGACCTAGCGAGCAAGCGAAAACGGATATGATCTCTGAAGGGGGGCCCGTTGAACCAGTTGAGAGCGAAGGGAAGGCTGGTGAAGCGGAAGCAGACACAGGCGCGGATGTGAGCGAAGCCTCCCTGCAGGAAGAAGCCGAAAAGCCCGCAAACGAAGCGAAGCCTTCATCCGAATAGAAGCGGCCGGCTTGTAACAAATCCTGATAAAGTTTTAACGTAATTCCAACGTGTGATGAGTATGATTGTTCAAATAAAGGAGAAATATTATGATCCCCGATTATAAGAATGTAATTCCAATGGTAATTGAGTCATCCGGCCGCGGCGAGCGCGCCTATGATATTTATTCGTTGCTCCTCAAGGAACGTATTGTCTTTCTTGGTACGCCAATCGATGATCAGGTCGCAAACCTGATCGTTGCCCAGTTGCTGTTCCTGAACCACGAAGATCCCGAAAGGGAAATTCACATGTACATCAATTCGCCAGGCGGAATCATCTATGCAGGGCTTGCGATCTATGACACGATGCAGATGATCTCGAACCCGATCAGCACTGTCGCAGTTGGCGTTACCGCTTCCTTCGGGACGGTATTGCTGGCTGCTGGAACAAAAGGCCGGCGCTACGCCCTGCCGAACGCAACCATCCATTTGCACCAGCCGCTTGGCGGCGCGCAAGGACAGGCAACCGATATTGAAATTCAAGCCAGGCAGATTCTGCGCCTGAAAGCATTATTGCTCAACATCTTGGCAAAGCATACCGGTCAGCCGCTTGAAGTGATTGAGCGCGATAGTGACCGCGATTACTATCTCGAAGCCAAAACCGCTGTGGATTACGGTTTGGTCGACCAGGTGTTGGAAACGCCAGAGAAAGTGATCCAGTAGGCTGCTAGTTTTGTAGTTTGCCAGTCAAAAATGAATGCCCGTTGAGAGATCAGCGGGCTTTTCATTCAGGCCGTGAACGCTTTCCGAATTGCATTACGATATAATCGCCGGACGGAGGTATGATGACCTTTTCCATTGTCGCCTGTCATACGGAAGAACACACGTGGGGTGTCGCTGTTGCATCAAAATTCCCCGCAGTCGGCGCTGTCGTTCCCTGGGCGCAGGCCGACATCGGCGCGGTGGCAACCCAGTCATTTGCCAATACATCCTTTGGCCCGCGCGGCCTGGCGCTGATGGGGACAGGCCTCTCCGCACAGGAGACCCTGGCCCGCCTGTTGGAGGATGATCCGGATAAGGAACTTCGACAAGTGGGCCTGGTGGACGCAGGCGGCCGGTCCGCCACATTTACCGGAGGGAGTTGTTTTGCCTGGGCAGGTGGCGTGACAGGCAAAGACTATGCAATTCAGGGCAATATTCTCGCCAGCGCGAAAGTCGTCCCTGCGATGGAAAAAGCATTCCTGAAAACCAAAGGGAGCTTACCAACCCGTTTGTATGCAGCGCTACAGGCTGGTGACCGCGCCGGTGGCGACAAACGCGGAAGACAATCCGCCGCACTTTATGTGGTAAAACCGAGGGGCGGCTATGGCGGGTTTCTTGATCGCTGGCTCGATTATCGCGTGGATGATCACGAAGATCCCGTTCTGAGGCTCGGTGAATTGCTCGAAATGCACAACCTGTATTTTGGGAAAAGTGCGGAGAATGATCGCGTAGAAATAAGCGGTGCGACACTAGAACAAATTACTGATATTCTTACCAGGGAGAACTATTTGAAAAACGGGAAAGATTTCCGCGCTGCCTTCACTGAGTTTATTGGCAACGAAAACTTTGAAGAGCGCGCCGACTCGGAAGCCCTATGGATTGATGCTCCGGTATTGAAGTATCTCACGAAGAAATTTGGAAAATGATCTAGCACAAGGGATACGATGGACTCAAATGTTTTTATGTGCGTGTGCTCTGTGTCCATCGTGGTAAAAAATGCTTCCATCTCACATCAAAGCCCTCATCCTCGATATGGACGGCGTCATCTGGAAAGCAGATGCATCCATTGGAGACCTGCCGTCCATTTTTAAGCGTATCCGCGAACGCGGCTTGAAATACGTCTTTGCAACCAATAATAGTACAAGGACCTCCGAGCAATATGCAGCGCGCCTGCAAGAATTCGGCGTTGAAGCGGAACCGTGGCAGGTCATCACCTCATCACAGGCAGTCGCACATGTCGTGGCGCAGAAATTTCCACGCGGGACCAAAGTTTTCATGCTCGGCGAAGATGGTCTCCGCCTGCCATTAGAGGCAGAAGGCTTTGAGATCGTATCTGTGGAAAACGCTCTGCAGGCGGAAGTCCTCGTCATGGGCTTTGATCGCGGCATTAACTTCGCAAAAGGCTCCGAAGCCGCGCTGCTTGTGCGCAAAGGAATCCCATTCTACGCGACGAATATGGATAAAACGTTTCCGACTCCGCGCGGGCAAATCCCTGGTGCGGGCGCGTGGATTTCTGTCATCACAACGGCCACAGGCATACAACCCATCGTTGCAGGCAAGCCATTCCCGTTTTTGATGGAATTTGCTTTGGAAAAACTCGGTACCAAGCAGGAAGAAACGCTCGTCGTTGGCGATCGGCTCGAAACCGACATTGCCGCGGGCCAGGCAGTGGGAAGCCCCACTGCGTTAGTGTTGAGTGGTGTATCAACGAAAGAGCAGGCGGAAGCGTGGAGCCCCCCACCGACGATCATCGCGGAGAGCTTGTCCGAGTTGGTAGATTAATATGCTTATTTACGATCTCGATCTTTTGACCCTGGCAAACCTATTGAGTGAATGGAACGAACCATCCTACCGCGCAAAGCAGATTTGGCAGGGTTTGTATCAGCATTTCTGGAACTCGCCTGAGCAAATTACCAATCTGCCAAAGTCACTGCGCGAGAAGCTTGCAGAGCATATAAACTTCGCGCCTTTCAAAGTGAAGATTTTTCTTGATTCGTCTGATGGATATACGCGCAAAACCCTTTTTGAATTGCCCGATAAGAATCTAATTGAGGCAGTGCTGATGCGCTATGGCGATCCGGCCGACAACCCGCAGATCACTGCATCGCCAACAGGACGGGGTGCCAAGAATCGTAGAACGCTTTGCATTTCCACACAGGCGGGCTGTGCAATGGGTTGTGTCTTCTGTGCAACGGGTCAAATGGGTTTCAAGCGTCATCTATCCAGCGGCGAGATCGTTGCGCAGGTCATGTACTACGCGCGCATGCTGAAGGAAGAG
>DASWKT010000054.1:0-14501 GCA_036396515.1 Anaerolineales bacterium
TATCATGCCTGCCGCGCTGGTCATGCGCGGGCGGGCCAAATACACGCAACGGGCGTTCATTGTGTTGAATACCTTGCAAATATCCATAGAAAGAGAGATTAAAATCCAATCGCGACTGCTCGCCATCGGTAATGACATCCAGCCCCGCCTCTAGCTGGTCATGGATGGCAACAATAACTGCGTCCTCCTGCAGCTCGGCGATTTCATTCGTGCCGAATTTATCAAGGTGCTGGGTCGCCAATTCCAGCCATGAAGGGAACGGATAGCTTCCAATCACGGTTGTGCGAAGTGGGTGCTCTTTCATAAGTCTCCTTACCTCACCGTCCAGCCACCATCCACCGTGAGGACGGAGCCTGTAACAAAGGAAGACTCGTCTGAAGCCAGGTATAGGGCAGCATGCGCAACATCAAGCGGAGAACCGAAGTCACTGGTCAATGGTTGGAGTTGCGAGAGACGGGAACGAATATGTTCGCTTCCCTGGGCGCGCTGGCTCATGGGAGTAGCGATCAAGCCAGGACAGATCACGTTGGCGCGAATGCCACGCGGAGCATAGTAGGAAGCAATCGAACGTGTGAGGCTGATCACCGCGCCCTTGCTCGAAGCATAAGCATGCGTGGCGAAATCATCATCTCCGCCAACCATACCCAGCACGGATGAAACATTGACAATCACTCCGCGCCCCTGTGGGAGCATGGCCTGCAAAGCATATTTGCAGGAATAAAAAACGCTATTGACATTCAACGCGAGTGTCTTCTCCCAGCCTTCGAGGGTGCATGAATCGGCTGGGCCATCACCCCATAGGCGACCACTTCCGCCCGCCACGTTGACGAGCGCGTCGAGACGGCCATAGGTATTGACCGCATCTTTGATTGCAGATTCAACTTGCGGCGCAGATGACACGTCCACGACACTGCTGGAGGCCGGATGGGGACCAATTAATGAACGCAGGCTTTCGTGTGCGCGTGAGGCATCTATTTCGAAGATAATGACCCGTGCACCTTCCTCTGCAAAGAGCTGCGCGGTGGCAAGTCCGATCCCGCTCCCGCCGCCCGTGATGATGGCAACTTTGTCCGTGAGTCGATTCATCGGGAGGGTCCGTATACTTTTCGAACACGGGCACGGTAATCATCATAGCATTCCTCGAAGCGTTGTTTACTGGCTTCGCGACCGATGAAATAACTGCTGGTGAGAACAATGGGAGGCTTTCCGAGCGCGACAAGCTTTTCGGCAGTGCGGCATTTGAGCATGTTCGTGATGGCAGCCGCGCCAATGGTGGAGCCGGGGCCCACAGGGTCTTCAAGATTTGGCACACGCACGAGGGCATCGCCAGCAGGTGTGCAGTTGTCAATGACGATATCGGCGACGTCGCTGAGTTTTTTGCCGCTGCTGTGGACCGCGGATGAGGCTGTGCAATGTTCCATTGAGACAACAGCCATGACAGGCATGCCGAGTCTTTTGGCCTCCAGGGCTACGTCAACAACCACTTCATTGACGCCACTGTTGGAGAAAATCAAAAAAGAATCGGGTTCAGCGAAGACGAAGTTTCGCAAGATAACTTGCCCAAAGCCTTCCACGTGTTCAAGAAACATGGCCTGACGCTGTCCGTTTGATCCGACAACAAGGTTATGAAAGGTGAGCGAGAGTTCGACAATGGGATGAAAGCCAGGGAAACTGCCGTGACGTGGGAACATTTCTTCGACGAAAATGCGCGAATGTCCGGTGCCGAAAAGATGGATGAGACCATCGCCGGCGATGGTCTGAGCGCAAATTTCGGCGGCTTCTTCGACCACACCCATCTGTGTGGATTGAATGCGATCGAGAATGGCTTTCGCCTGACTGATGTATTCGAGAGCGGCATTTGACATATCTGTTTTCCTTGTATAAAAATGATTCTATCTTGTTGTCCTATCGTCTGCAAGAATTGATATATAATTTTGAATATCTTTCTCGCAAGGAGACACGTATGCACAAGATCGCCATGTTGGGGACAGGTTTGATAGGTCGCTTCTATACAATGAGTCTGCAAAATTTTCGGGGAAGGGATGAAATAAAGATCGTCTGCTCGAGTAAATTGGAAAATGCAAAAAAGTTTGCAGATGAATTTGGGATCCCGCGCTGGACGGATGACATGGCCGCGGCCATCCGGGACTCTGAAATTGATACCGTTATCATCGGCATTCCCAACTACCTGCACAAAGAAGCTGTCCTGCTGGCAGCCGAGGCTCGCAAGGTCGTTTTGTGCACCAAGCCGCTTGCCATGAGCGGGCCTGAAGCGCTGGAAATGCTGGAGGCGGTGGAGAAGGCCGGCGTGTTCCATGGCTATTTGGAAGATCTGGTTTATACGCCCAAGACACTGAAGGCCTTGCAGGCCGTTCAAAAAGGCGCGCTGGGCAAGGTACTCTGGGCGCGTTCGCGCGAGACACATGGCGGGCCGCACAGCGACTGGTTCTGGACGAAGGAGCTTTCGGGCGGCGGCGCAATCGTGGATATGGGCTGTCACTGCATCGAGATTGCGCGCAACTTCATCGGTAAAGGAATTCGTCCTGTGGAGGTTACCTGCTGGGCAGATACGCAAGTCCACCCGATCGAAGCGGAAGATCATGCAGTGGGATTGGTGCGCTATGAAAATGGCGCGATCGGACAATTCGAGGTCAGCTGGACGTTCCGCGGCGGTATGGATCTACGCGATGAAGTGGCAGGCACGGATGGGACCGTCTGGCTCAACCACTGGATGCGGACCGGTTTTGAGATGTTCACAGGCATTGGCCAGGGCGGCTACGTGGCGGAAAAAGCAGAAGGCGACACGGGCTGGCTGTTCCCCGTAGGGGATGAAATTGGCTCACTGGGTTACGTCGCTATGTTCATGGATATGTTCAACTCGATGGATAAGGGCACGGCGCCGATGGAGACCTTTTATGACGGGTATATTGTCAATGCCATTATCGACGCAAGCTATAAAGCCGCCGAAAGCAAAAAATGGGAACCTGTTGAGTTGAAGGATTGGCGCAGTGGTCCCGTGAACCAGGAGAATGCTGGTTTAAGAGATTACGATGATCAGCACTTCTTGATCAAAGAAGAGAAAATGCCAGATGGCAAGTTGAAGGTCATTTTGAAAGATAAGCAGACTGGCAAGATTTCACAGGTTATCCACTAATTCGCGCTGAGCGGAGCGAGCCGCTAGGCGAGTGCAGTCGAAGCGCCGGGATTGACTACTATCTGTACAGACATGTTGTGGCGCCACTCCGCTCAGCGCGAGGCTGCTCGCATTATTGTAGAATCTCCACATCAGGAAACGTGATGCCATGAAAGAAAGTCCAGGGAATCGTAATGGTGCACGAGTCAAGCAGCGTTCAACATGGAAGTCGCTTGCAACAGCGGCGGCAATTATTGCTGTGATACAGGCGTGCTTAACTATAGAGGGTATGGGGATTGAAGGATTTATCCTTTGGGTCATCATCCTCTTTGTCGCTTACTGGCTTTTTTTCTCTTTTCTTGTCTGGATCTGGCGGAGGCTTAGGGGTCGCGCTTAGTTTTGGATTTCTGAACTCCATCAGTTTGGATAACACTAATAAAAAAAGAACTTTGTTTACAATTTGAACGAAGTTCTTATTTTTGACGTTTCATTTGGCTATTGTATTTACGAAGCCACCTGACTATAATGAAATTGCTCATATTTCCTGAGTTTTTCCAGCCACTCTGCAATAAAAAATGGTCTAATGTGTCCAAGTAATGCAATCAGCATGAAGACGGCGTATCATCTTAAAGCTCCAATTCTGGTGGATTCTGGGGAATCGGAGATCATGCGGGCATTGCGGATGCAGGGACGAATTTCGAGAAGTGAGGTTTCCAAGATTACTGGCTGGTCCAAAGCAAAGACATCGCAGGAGATACGGAGCCTGGTTGAAAAAGGGTACCTGATGGAAGTTGGCGAGGGGGCATCTGAAGGCGGGCGCAAACCGCGTCTTTTGCGGATCAATAATCAACTTGGCTATATTGCGGGGATTGACATCGGAGCCACGAGCCTCGACGTTGCTTTGGCGGATGTGACAGGTTTGATTCTGCGACAGCATGCAGAACCGACAGATGTCCACTTGAGCCCTGAAACTGTTCTTGGGCGGTGCAGTGAATTGCTTCTTCAATTGATACGTGAACAAAGTGGAACCCCAGATCAAATTTTGGGGATCGGGGTGGGCGTGCCCGGTCCGGTGGATTTTGCAAGAGGGGTCCTGGTAGCACCTCCTTTGATGCCTGAATGGGAAAATTTTCCTATTCGCGATTTTTTTAAAAAGACTTTTACTTCTGCATTTGTGGTCGTTGATAATGATGTGAATATTATGGCATTGGGGGAACAACGCGCTGGGGATGGGGCGGATATTGATCACTTTATTTTTATCAAAATAGGAACGGGAATTGGGGCAGGGATCATTTCCAACGGAAAAATCCATCGCGGCAGTGACGGCTCCGCCGGTGATATCGGTCATATTTGTGTAGATAAAGAAGGTCCGCTATGCGCGTGTGGGAACAAGGGATGTCTGGAGGCAATGGCGGCGGGCCCCGCGATCGTGTTAAAGGCGATGGAGGCCGCTCGGAACGGGACCAGCCCATCCCTGAGTCAGATGCGGGAATCGAATGGTAGAGTCCTCCGGCCCGAAGATGTCAACGCGGCTTGCCGGGAAGGGGATCAGGCAGCGCTGGATATCATCCGTGAGAGCGGGAAAATGATCGGCGATGTACTGGCGAGTCTGGTTAATTTCTTTAATCCAAGCCATATTTTTATCGGCGGTGGTATATCCAACTTTGGCAACCACCTGCTGGTAGCCATCCGTCAGTCAGTCTTGCAGCGTTCCCTGCCGCTGGCTACCACGCATCTATCCATCAAGTTTTCACGCATGGGTTCGAAGGTTGGCATGATTGGCGCAATATCATTGGCGCTTGATTACCTGTTCGTCGTTGAAAACAATACCCATTTCGTAACGAAAAGCAAGGAGGTGATGAGCACATACCATTAGATCGTTTCCGGAATCTGTTGTTGAAAAGCAATACAAAATAATAGGAGAAGATGAAATGTCCCCAAAAAGCAAGAAGTTTGTTTTACTCGTGACGGTGATGATTACCATCCTGTCCATGATGACGGCCTGTGCTGCACCTACGACCGAAGCACCACCGGCTACGGAAGCACCTGCCACCGAAATGCCCGCAACCGAACCCCCGGCAACAGAAGCGCCGGCAACCGAACCTGCCGCGGCAGGGGGGCCGTTTACGATTGGTATTTCCAACCCGTTTATCAGCAGTGAATATCGTGAACAAATGATCAATGAGCTGATCGAAGTCAACCAGGAATATATGGATCAAGGCCTCACCACGGAACTCGTGATCGAGAGCGCGGATACGGATGTGGCCGGTCAGATTCAGCAATTGCAGAACCTGATGGCACAAGATGTGGATGCCATCCTGGTCAACCCAGGTGATGTGAGTGGCTTGAATGCCACCCTGCAAGAAGCACTCGACGCGGGCATCATCGTGATCTCCGTAGATCAGGAACTCGATGTCCCCGGTGTGTACAATGTTGGTATCGATCAGAAGGAATGGGCCAAGACCAGCGCCCAATGGCTGGCTGAGAAACTCGGCGGCGAAGGCGATATCGTCCAGATCGAAGGTTTCCCGGGCCACCCAGCCAATGTCGCTCGTATGGAAGGCGTTGCCGAAGTGTTTGCTGAGTTTCCCGGCATCAATGTTTTGGCGACTGACACCGGCAGGTGGGACGAGGCGACCGGACAACAGGTGATGTCCAACTTCTTGGCCTCTTATCCCAACCTGGATGGCTACTGGACACAAGACGGTATGGCAATCGGCGCTTTGCAGGCCGTAATAGCCGCTAATCCGGCCCAATGGCCTCAGGGTGTAGGCGAAGGTCGGTGTGCATATCTCAGGCTCTGGCAGGAAGCCCTCTCGCTCAACCCCGACTTCGATAGCATTGCAGTCGCCAACCATCCGGGTGTCTCTCCCACGGGTCTCCGTATTGCAGTCAACATGCTGCAGGGCAAGCAAGTGGATGAGAGCAAACTGGGCGGTGCGAACGGTCTATCCTTTGTCCTGCCTGTTGCGGCGGTGATCACGTCCGAGAACCTCGAAGAAGGTTTGGCAATGTGCGAAGGCAAGGAAGATAAATACCTGCTGGATGATATTCTGACAGATGAGGAAGTTGTCAGCGAGTACTTCCAATAAAAGAACATGGTTGAGTCGCTTTCCGCCCGAAATATTGTCAAGCACTACGGTGGTGTTGTTGCCCTCACAGATGGAAATCTGGAAGTGCATGCGCGCGAAGTCGTAGCGCTGATCGGGGCGAACGGAAGCGGCAAAAGCACGATGAGCAAGGTGATCAATGGAGTAGTTGTCCTCGATGGAGGGCAACTACTCCTTGATGGTAAGCCCATTGATTTTCCATCCCCGCAGACTGCCAAGAATGCGGGGATAGCAACAGTGTTTCAGGAACTAAGCTTGATCCCTCAGCTGACTGTTGCGGAAAACATCTGGTTGACGCGCGAGCCACTAAATCAATTTGGCATGGTGGATCAAAAAACCGTTCACGCGCGGACCGAGGAGCTGCTCGCGTTATTTGCAGGGACATTCAAGACCGATCTGCATCCAGACGCTCCCGTGGCCTCATTACCGCCCGATGAAAAGCAGATCATCGAAATCTTGAAAGCGGTCAGTTTCGATCCGTGGCTGATCATTCTAGATGAGGCAACTGCCAGCCTCGACAGCCGCCAAGTAGGGCGTCTCTTTGAATTGGTTCAAAAATGGAAGGAGCAAGGGAAGGCAATTATCTTTGTCTCACATCGTATGGAGGAAATTTTTCGCATTGCAGATAAATATAGTGTTTTACGCAACGGCAGGACTGTCGGCGCGGGGAATATCAAGGACATCAACGAAAAGCAACTTATCAAATTGATGATCGAAAAAGAATCGGTGCTGGGCTTCTTACGCGGCGAGGCAAAGTCAGGTGAGCGAATTGAACAGGAAATATCCCTCGAGGCGCAAAGCCTGACCACTGACTATTTACGGGGAGTCAGTTTCAAGCTTCGTAAAGGTGAATTGGTTGGAATTGGCGGCTTGCGGGGGCAGGGCCAGCGTCAGTTACTTCATTCTCTGTTCGGCGATCTCCCTTATTCCGGCACAGTGAAACTTTTCAACAAGGAGGTTCACTTCAAACATCCGCGCGAAGCAATGAGGAATGGTTTTGCCCTCGTTCCTGGAGAGCGTGCAAAAGAAGGACTTCTCTATATTCGTTCGATTCTTGATAATTTATTGCTCCCTTCATGGAAGCGATATGGCCTGCCCCTGAAAGTTAATCAAGCCAAAATGGATGCCACTCAGACGGGCTCAAGTCTAAACTTGAAGATGGCTGGCCTGGAGGAACCTGTAAGTAGTCTTTCGGGTGGCAATGCTCAAAAAGTTGTCATTGGCAAATGGCTTATGCGCGAACCCAAGGTGCTTCTGCTGGATGATCCGACCAAGGGCGTGGATGTCGGGACCAAGGCAGAGTTTTACACCCTTCTCACCCAATTAAGTGAGGAAGGCAAGACCATTCTCTTTTACAGCAGTGACGATGAGGAACTGATTGGTTTGTGTGACAGGGTTTTGGTGATGTATGATGGCATGATCCGTACCGAGTTATCCGGAAATACATTAACCAAGGAAAATCTGATCTCGTCCAGTCTAGGTGTCACGAATGGAGGGGCTGAATGAAACAATCCGGGTGGGATGCTTTGGTAGCGCGTCGACCTGCCCTGTTTGCACTCATCTTATTGGTGTTATCTCTCATTATTAACTTCATCTTACAACCGAATATGTTTGCCCGGGAAACGCTGAACAGCAATATGCGCGTGTTCCTGCCAATAATTCTCCTGGCCGCCGGACAAGCCATTGTGATCCTTGGCGGAGGTATTGACATTTCAGTCGGCGGCACTGTTTCGATTGTAAACACCGTGCTGGCAACCCGCGTGGGGCTAGAGGGCTCGCCGGAGCAAATGTGGCAGTTTGTATTTCTGTCTTTATTAGCCGGTTTGATAGCGGGGGCAATCAACGGCTTTTTTATTGCTTACCTGCGCTTACAGCCGATCATTACTACGTATGCCACAAGCTTCATATATGCAGGCTTGGCCCTCGTCATTTTGCCAAACCCCGGTGGCGGCATTCCGGCACAGATCGTCTCACTATATAGAAACTCGACACCTTTCAGCCTGCCGCTGGCTGTTTATATAATCGCCATTGTGCTTCTGGTCTGGTTGTATGTGAGCTCCACGCGTTATGGCAAATTCCTGTTCGCTGTTGGCGGCAAAGCGGATGCGGCCTATGAAACAGCAGTGCCTGTGACATGGGTGCAATTCAGTACGTATGTGATCTCCGGGCTGATGGCTGCTTTATCGGGAATTGCCATCACGATGTTAAGTGGTTCAGGTAACGCCGACATTGGTGGTCCGATGACCCTGAACTCGATTACTGCGGTGGTTATCGGTGGAAATGCCTTGAGCGGAGGGGTAGGTGGCGTGGCAGGCCCGATAATGGGTGCGATCACATTAGGTATCCTTCAAAACATTATTTCATTCGCTGACATTGATACGTGGTGGGAAACTCTCATTAAGGCGACGATTATTGTATTGGCATTGGCTGCGCCCGGAATCGTTAATTTATTCCGAAGGAGGAAACGATCGTGAAAAGGATTTCCATCTCTCCGCCGGTCGCCGCGCTCATCTTGGCAGTTATTTTGTTCTTATTATCCGGTTTATTACCCAACGGATTTGGCAGCGACCTGGACGTGGCAAGAGCACAGGCAACGAATATCCTGCGCCTCGCAGTCTTTCTCGGTGTCATCGCGGCCGGGCAAACACTGGTCATCATCAGTGGAGCGGAAGGCATTGATCTTTCCGCGGGTTCCGTCGTAACCCTCACCGCGATCCTGACTTACGTGATCGTCAACGGCGCGAACGAAAAAGTGCTGCCAGCTTTGCTCGTTTCACTTGCGGTGGGCGCTGTGATTGGCTTGATTAATGGAGCGGGGATCACTTTTCTCAAAATATCACCTTTTGTGATGACGCTTGGTATGTCAGGCGTGGTCACGGGAACAATTATTATCGTCAACCAAGGAAGTGTCAGCGGCAAGGTCGCGCCGATCATGACCCGCCTGATCGCACGTCCGCTTTCGCCTGAGATTCCCATTCCCAATGCAATCATCATCTGGCTCATCTTCGGCACCTTGATGTGGCTTCTGTTGGAACGGACAGCTTTCGGCAAGAACCTTTTTGCCATTGGTGTGAACAGGGTCACCGCGCGGCTTTCAGGCGTAGATGTCACCGGGATGAATCTTGCGACATACTCATTGGCTGGTGCGCTCGCTGGCTTTGGTGGTTTTCTCGTGGTCGGCAATACAGGAGTAGTATTCATCGCGCTCGGACAACCGTTTCTTTTCCCTTCCATTGCAGCCGTGGCAGTTGGAGGTACGCTTCTCTCCGGCGGAAAGGGCAGTTACTGGGGCACAATGGCCGGTGCGATCGTGTTGACTCTTATTACAAGTCTGCTCACAACCATGCAGATGCCCGAATCTGTCCGGCGCATGGTGCTGGGCGCGACCTTATTGATTTTGATTTCCATCTATGGCCGCCAGCGTTCGCTAAGGCAATAGCTTTGTAGCGCGACATTGATGTCGCAAAAACAGGCAAGGCAACATGGCGAAGGATGTCGCGTACCGGAAAATAAGTTCAAGGAGAATCCAATGAGTAAAACAGTGAAAGTCGGCATGGTGGGGACCGGTTTCGTAGGCGATATTCATCACGCCGCGTTCAAGGGATGGGTGCATAACGCCGAAGTGGTCGCGGTCTCCAGCCCTAACAGTGCGGGAAAGTTTGCAGAGGAACGCGGGATCCCCAAGTCCTACAGTGACTACCGCGAAATGTTGAAAGACAAGGAAATAGATGTGGTGGATATCGGCATTCCCAACGACCTGCACTGCCAGGTGGTGGTGGACGCAGCTCGGGCGGGCAAGCATGTCATTATCGAGAAGCCGCTGTGCGTCACACTCGAAGAAGCGGATGAGATGATCGAAGAATGTCAGAAAGCCGGAGTCCTGCTCATGTATGCAGAGGAGTTATTGTTCGCTCCCAAATATGTGCGCGCCAAAATGTTGATCGATGAAGGCGCCATCGGCGAGCCGTTCCTTGCCAAGCAGTCGGAGGAGCATCCCGGTCCGCACATGGGCTGGTTCTGGGACGTGAACCGTTCGGGCGGTGGCGTCATGCTCGACATGGGCTGCCATTCAATTGAATACACCCGTTGGGTACTGGGCAAACCGAAAGTCAGGAGCGTAACAGCTTTCATGGGGACGTACATTCATCAAGACAAAACCAAAGGCGAAGATCATTCCTATGCCATCATCGAATACGAGGGGGACAAAATCGCAATGATCGAAAACAGTTGGGCAAAGGGTGGCGGTGTGGACGACCGGTGCGAGATCTACGGTAAGAAAGGCCACACCCGCGCCGACCTTTTGCGCGGCAGTTCACTGCTCACGTATTCGGAGGAAGGATATGGCTACGCGGTTGAAAAAGCCGGTCAGACAAAAGGCTATACTTTCACCATGTTCGAAGAGATCTGGAACTATGGCTTCCCCCAAGAAATGCAACACTTTGTCAATTGCGTGCTTGGCAAAGAGACCTGCATGGAAACGGGCGAAGATGGCCGCGAAGTTTTGAAGATCATGTATGCAGCCTATCAATCCGCTGGTGAGGGACGCAGGATTGAATTTCCCTACAAGCCGCCAAAGGTCAGCAAGCCGATTGATTTGTGGAAGAAGTAATCTGGAGTCTAAGTTATGCCTTTAAATCGCAAAACCATCACCTACGAACAGCTTGCCAAAGTTATTGACCATTCGCTTTTGCGCCCCGAGCTGACCGAAGCCGACGTTATCGCTGGTTGTGAACTTGCGGCGCGCTATCACGTTGCAACAGTCTGTGTAAAACCCTGTCACGTTAAACTCGCTAAGGATGCGCTCAAGGATTCGGATGTTCTGGTCAGCACCGTGGTTGGTTTTCCGCATGGGAGCAACCTCACCTCCATCAAGGTAGCTGAAGCGCAGATGGCAATGGACGATGGCGCGCTCGAACTCGACATGGTCCTCAACATTGGTCAACTGCGTTCGGGGAAGCACGACTTCGTGCACGACGACATCAAAGCCGTGTGCGACGCGGCCCATGCGCGCGGCGTCAAGGTGAAGGTCATTTTCGAGAACGCCTATCTCACTGATGAGGAAAAGATCATCGCATGCAAACTCAGCGAAGCGGCGGGCGCGGACTGGGTCAAGACCTCCACGGGGTTTGCTCCCGGTGGTGCGACACTCGAAGATTTAAGCCTTATGCGCGCCAACGTCAGCGAGAACGTACAGGTCAAAGCAGCGGGCGGAGTCCGCACATTGCCTGGGCTTCTGGATGTGATCGACGCGGGCGTGACGCGTTGCGGCGCAACCGCGACTGCCACCATCCTCGATGATTTCAAGCGCATGCAGGAAGGCGCGCCTCTCGCGGCCTCCAAACCTGATTCCGCTTCAGGAACTTATTAGACCCTAAAGGTTTTTGTGCCGAACCAGAAACAAGGCCAGCGAAAAAACCTTTAGGGCCTCAACCTTGCAAACAAGAGACATCTTATGACCAAACAACTCACCAAACAAACCATCGGCGTTGGCGTGGCAGGGACAGGCTTCATCGGTCCGGCGCACGTGGAAGGCTTGCGTCGCAATGGCATCCAGGTTTTGGCCTTTTGGGAAGCACCAAAGAGAAAACGGAACAGAAAGATGGTAGAACTATATTTGTTATTGGCGATTCGACGGTCGATGGAGTTTTTCTTAGGAACTCCGAGGCGCTAATACACTTGGCGCAGAGAAATGGATTCATACTCTTGTCAAAGAATACCCGTCCATTAGCAGAGAATCGAAGATATCTTCCGCCACCCAATGCAGAGGCAGCGGGGAGTAAAAGGCAAAATCGAATGCGAGAAGAAGTTATCCTGAAATTTCAGGGTTAGAGCATTGAAAAGATTGGCTGAAAATCAGAGTTTGCTGAATAAAACTTAAATGAAAGGAATATACATGCAAAAAATTCTCAAGCTCGGAATGATTGGCGCAGGTTTCGTTGCGAAGTTTCATGCCCGCGCCATCATGCAAGTGCGAAACATCGAAATTGCCGGCGTTGTTTCCAGAACTGCGGCTTCAGCCCAGTCTTTCTCGAAGATGATCAAAGATAACGGGCTCGGCGAGGGAACGGTTTATTCCGATGTCGCTGAAATGGCCAAACATGTGGATACAATTGCCGTCTATTCGCCCAATTTCACACGCGTCGAGATCGTTGAGAAAATCGTCGACGCCGTCAAGAAAGGCGCGGCATTGAAAGGACTGATCTGCGAAAAGCCATTGGCACGCAACGTGAAGGAAGCGCGACGTATCGTTGATCTTACCAATGAAGCCAAACTTAAAACTGCTTACTTCGAAAATCAAATTTTCATGAAGCCGATTCGCACGCAATTGCAGCAGCTCGCGCCGCAGCAGAAAACCATGGGCCCGCTCGTGCTCGTCCGCTCTGCCGAAGAACATGGCGGCCCGCACGAGCCGTGGTTCTGGGATCCAACGCGGCAAGGCGGCGGCGTCCTGTTGGACATGGGTTGTCACAGCATTGCCGCCGGATGGTACTGTCTCACGCCGCTCGGCAAGCCGCCGACATTTTTGCAGCCTATCTCCATTTCCGTGGATTGCTCGTTGTTGAAATGGGGACAAAAACAGTGGCGCGAAAAATTGATGCAAAAAATGGGCGTAGACTACAGCAAAACGCCGGCAGAAGATTTCGCCACCGGCATGGTGACGTTCAAAAATCCCGAAACCGGCCAAATCGTCAAAGCGCAATTCACCGATTCGTGGATGTTTGAGAAACAGGGCTTGCGTTTGTTCATGGATGGCATGGGCCCGGGTTATGCGTTTGAAGTGAACACACTCAATTCCTCGCTGCAAATTTTTATCGGCGATGCCGCCGCCGAAGCCGTTGCCGATGCGGAGTCGGCATTGGAAAAAGCAACCGCTTCCCGCGGGCTGCTCGCGGTGCAATACAACGAACCGGATTTGTACGGCTACACCGACGAGAACGAAGATGCGGCCAACGCGTTTCTTGCGGGTCGCGATGGCATGCTGCCGTTGAGCTACGGCCTCGAAATCACCAAGCTCTGCATGGCCGGCTACATGGCCGCCGAGCGCAAGAAGACGATCGATCTCACTGATCCGGCGGTGCAAAAAGAGCTCGAAACCTACGTGCCGCTCATTCAACAAGGCAAAGGCGCGGAGGTGCTGAATGCAAAGTGAAACGTAAAACGTAATGCGTAAGACGTAGGCGTAAAATTGCGAATTACGTTTTACGCCTTACGCAAATGACGACAAGGAAAATCCGTATGCGACATTTTCTTTTGACGATGAACCAACGGCGGCGCTTGCTTTGGGCACTTTTTTTTCATTTTCCTGATGAGCGCCTCTTGCGCCAGATGTGGGAAATCATCCCCGATGACAACTTTGGATTGAACCTTGACCCGTCCCATCTCATCCTGCAAATGATCGACTACGAGCGCGTGATCCGCGAATTCGCGGATAAAATCTTCCACTTCCATGCCAAGGATTTGCACATTGACCACGAGGGTCTCTACAACAACGGTGTGCTTTCGCAGGGCATGGGCTGGCAGGTTCCGCGTTTGCCGGGTCTCGGCGATATCGATTGGGCCAGGGTCTTTGCTGCGCTCACCGCCGTGCGCTATGATTATGTGGTCAGCATCGAGCATGAAGACCGCGTCTACGAAGGCGATGAAGAACTGGTCAAGCGCGGCTTCTATCTTTCGCGTGATGTACTCAAACCGTATATTCACTAAGGCACGCTCACATTCTCCTTTCTCTCACCCCTCTCCCGTTCAATGGGAAGGGGTGAATTCATCAAAGGGTAGAATTATGAAAAAATACATCGGTTGTGACCTCGGCGGAACCAACCTGCGCGCTGCTATCGTGGATGTGGACGCTTCGCGTGGCGCAGTCTTGCAGCAGATGAGCATCCCCACCCTGGCGCGTGAAGGGCATGATGCCGTGATGAAGCGCATGGCGGATTTATTTCTACAACTCATTCAATCTGCAGGAATGACCAGGGATGACATCGGCGGCGTGGGCATTGGCGCTCCTGGCGTGCTGGATCTGGAAAAAGGTGAGACCCTGTTTCTCCCGAACCTGCCTGGCACGTGGTCCCATGTCCCTTTACGCGATACGATCATGAAATTGACCGGTCTGCCCACTGCCCTGCTCAATGATGTGCGTTCCATTACGAACGGCGAGTGGTGCTTCGGTGCAGGCCGTGGCGTGGATACAGTAGCCGTCTTTGCGATTGGCACAGGCATCGGCGGTGGGCTGGTGATCAATGGACAATTGCATCTCGGCA
>DASWKT010000055.1:0-3925 GCA_036396515.1 Anaerolineales bacterium
AACGGGTTCGAGTTTGAGCGTTTGTTCGCGAACATTTACGCGCCAAACCTGGGATTTGAATTCAGCCACCTTATACTCCTATGAACAGGATTATACCCATAGATATTTTCAATGGTCTATAAAAACTCATGATCGTTCCCCTTGGCGATCAACGGCTCCCGAACAGGGACTCTACTGCTTCACTGAATACCGTCGTATGATAATCCACATCGGCCTCAGTTGCATCAGCTGAAATTAAAGCCATATTGTGAAAAGGCGTCAGCAGGATTCCGCGATTGAGGGCAAACAGATGCATATAACGGTCAAGTCCGTGGTCCATAGCGGCAAAGGCCTCGCCGCCATTCTTCGGGGGAGTCCGGCGGAACCAGTATTCGGAACGGTTACCTAATCGCTTGACGATCCATGGCAAGTCATATTGCTTGATAACCCCCTCAACACCCTGCGTGAAATATTCCTGCAATTTAATCGCACTGTTATAAAACTCATCAGTCAATACATTTTGAAGTGTGGCTTTCATTGCCGCGATAGACAGGGCATTACCTGCAAGAGTACCGCCTATACCACCCACATCTGCATCGTCAATCTTAAGTCGCGCTGCAAATTGCTGGCTCACCTCCTCCGTAAAGCCGTAGACAGCCGCTGGCACGCCTCCAGCGAGGGGTTTGCCGATCGTCAGAAAATCAGGCTGAAGTCCGAACGAGGCGGTGTATCCACCAAGACTCGTGCAGATGGTGTGAGTCTCATCCATGATAAGGTACGTTCCATATTTGCGAGTGAATTCACGTAAAGCATCATGATATCCAGGTTCAGGGTGAATGATGCCAATGTTCGTCATCACAGGCTCGGCAAGGACTGCCGCGACGTCGCGTGCAGAGAGAGCCGTTTCAAGCGCAGCGATATCATTGAATTCAATGACCTTTGATGTCAGACGCGGATCGATTTGCGGACCCAGATTATTGGGTCGCGCCATCGGTGTGCCTTCTTCGTCAAGAACAATAAGTGATTCGTCAACAGAGCCGTGATAGCAATAATTGAAAACGAGGATTCTCGAGCGCCCTGTAATCATTCGCGCCATCCGGAGGGCAAAACGATTCGCGTCGGTGGCCGTTAGTGCGAACTGCCAGTACGGAAGACCAAAGCGGCGCTGCAATTCCTCACCCACCCAGATGACATCTTCATATGGCAACATAAGCGTCATACCTTTTTGAATTTGCTCGGAAATCGCCTTGACGGTCGCATCAGGCGAGTGGCCTGTCATCGCGCCTGTGTCACCGAGACAGAAGTCGATATAAGTGTTGCCATCCACATCGGTGAAGCGCGCTCCCCTCGCTTCTCTCACAAAGACAGGGAACGAGCCAGCCCAACGGACCATCCATAGCATGGGCACACCGCCGTGCAAAGACTTGCGCGCCCGCTGATAGAGTTCGTAGGATTTGGGGTGGTTCTTTTGAAAGAGTTGTTCTTCGGACTTGAGTAATTGATCGAGTTTATTTCTATCCAGAGTTGTTGTCATGATCATGGTTCGAAATACGTCTAGCGTCGCGACGTTAGACTATTTTATTGTTGCCTTCAACGCTTCGCTAAAAATCATCAATCCATCATTGATCTGCTCAGATGTTACATTTAGCGGTGGGATCCAACGAACTGTGTTGTCATAGGTTCCGCAGGAGAGTAATAGCATTCCCTTTTCTTCGGCGCAATGGATAATCTCTTTCACCATCGGCTTGGCTTTTTCGGGACGACCATCTTCGGCGATGAACTCAGTGCCAATCATGAGTCCAAGCCCGCGTACATCGCCAATCTGCGAATATTCTTCCTGAAGCTTCCGCAGACCTGTCATCAATTGAACACCGCGCTCGCTTGCATTTTCCAGCATTTTTTCGTCACGCATCGCACGGATCGTTGCCACGCCCGCCGCGCAGGCAACCGCGTTTCCACCATATGTGCCGCCATGAGAACCAACATCCCACTTCTTCATCAAGTCGAGCGGGCTGAACACGCCCGAAAGTGGCAGGCCGGATGCGATCCCCTTTGCGGCCGTCATAATATCAGGAACTACATCGACATGCTCAAGCGCGAACCATTTGCCGGTACGCCCAAAACCAGATTGGATTTCATCCAAAATAAGCAGGATTCCATGCTGATTGCAGATTTCGCGCAAGCCTTTCATAAAGGAGGCAGGCGGAACGATGTATCCTCCTTCGCCTAGAACTGTTTCGATCAGAATGGCCGCTGTTTCCTTTGGAGCGGTCTGTGAGGCGAGCAAGTAATTGAGTTGCTCCAAAGCATACTGACTGGCCTGTTCATCCGTCATACCAAGGCGGAACGCGTAGGGGAACGGGGCGACGAACACACCAGGGGGCAGAGGCCCAAACCCGGCGCGATAGATGGTTTTTGAGGTCGTTAGCGCCATCGTACCCGCAGTACGACCATGGAAGGAGCCGCTGAATACAATGATGTTTTGTTTACCCGTTGCAGCGCGCGCTAATTTGACTGCACCTTCTATCGCCTCTGCACCTGAGTTGCTAAAAAAGAAACCGTCCATCGAAGTAGGCACAATTTTGCGCAGTTCTTCGATCAATCGCAGCATGGGTTGGTGGATGACGATATTCGCCTGCGCATGCAGAAAGAGTCCCGCCTGCTCACGGATCGCTTCAACGACTTTCGGATGGCAGTGACCTGTATTTGTCACACCAATACCGCAGGTGAAGTCAAGCAGTTTTTTTCCATCAGCAGTGTAGATGTATGAACCTTCAGCTCGTTCGGCAACAAAGTTGAAAAGGCGTCCCCAAACAGGAGACATGTACGGAAAGTTTTCGGTGTAGAGTTGATTCATTTTGTTTTCCCTTACAACAAATGGGACAGGCCGGAACCTGTCCCAAGACGATTAAGAAGCGGTCAACATTAATGCGCTACCATGACATGCTTGGTAATCTGGTAATCGCCCATCGCTTCAGCGGACAAGTCTTTGCCGAAGCCAGATTGCTTGAAGCCTCCGTGCGGCGTTTCAGAAGTCAATGGCAGATGATCATTGATCCAAATGGTGCCAAATTCCAGTTGAGAGGAGATGCGCATGGCACGGCCGATGTCTTTTGTGAAGACTGATGCCGCCAGTCCGTATAACACATCGTTACCCATCGTCAATGCCTGTTCTTCGTTCTCAAACTCCTGCACAGTGACCATCGGCCCGAAAACTTCGTTCTGCACGATCTCCCAATCCTGTTGGACGTTTGCTAGCACGGTTGGCTCATAGTAATAACCTTTGTCAAATCCCTTCGGAACGCCGCCGCCTGTCAGCACCTGGGCGCCCTGCGCTTTGGCGCGATCTACAAAACCTGAGACTCGTTCCCGTTGTACACTCGAGATCAATGGTCCCATCTGGACGCCCTCGTCAAAGGGAAGACCGATCTTCACGTTCTTCATCGCTTCGACCACTGCTTCCTGCATGACCTTGACCTTACTCTTTTCAACATATACGCGCGTGGCAGCAGTACAATCCTGGCCCGTATTCAGCGTCGCGGCCATTGAGGCTTTCGCGGCAACCAATTCAGGATCCGCGTCATCAAAGACGATCAGTGGAGCCTTGCCGCCCAGCTCCAGATGAACGCGTTTGAGAGTATCTGCCGCGGTTTTCATAATTTTCTTGCCTGTGGCTGTTGAACCGGTGAGGCTCACCATGCGCACATCAGGATGCTCAACAATCGCTTGCCCCGTATCATTACCACCCGAGATCACATTAACGACACCATCAGGAATACCTGCCTCCTTAATCAGTTCGGCGAACATGAGTGTTGTAAGCGGAGTACCAGGTGCGGGCTTGAGAATAATCGTACAGCCGGCTGCCAGCGCTGGACCAATCTTCCAAGCAGCCATCATCAGCGGATAGTTCCAGGGTGCGATCTGGCCGACAACGCCCACAGGCTCA
>DASWKT010000056.1:0-5446 GCA_036396515.1 Anaerolineales bacterium
GGCTTCAATTTCCTTCTTGGACCTTCTCTTGATGTGGTCGAGTCACCCAATCCATCCGCGCGTAGTGACCTGGGTACGCGCGTCTTCGGCGGTGACCCATTCTGGGTGGGTGAGATGGGACGTGCGTTTATCTCAGGGCTGCATAGCGGCAGTGATGGGCATATGGTTGTCGTAGCCAAGCACTTCCCGGGCCGCGGCGGGTCAGACCGTTTGCCGGAAGAAGAGGTTGCCACTGTTCGCAAGTCGCTTGAGCAGTTGAAACAGATCGAACTCAATCCATTCTTTGCTGTCACAACCTCCGATGAGCCAACTGAGGTGGTGGATGGTCTGCTTGTCTCTCATATTCGATACCAGGGGTTTCAGGGCAATATCCGTGCGACAACGCGGCCTGTCAGCTTTGATGCGACCGCCCTCTCTACCATGCTGGCTTTACCCGAGTTTGCAACCTGGCGCACAAATGGCGGGTTGATTGTGAGTGACGACCTGGGAAGTGAGGCTGTACGCGAATTTTATGCTCAGAGTGGTGAGAGCTACTCGCCGCGTTCGGTCGCGCGGGATGCATTCCTGGCCGGGAATGACCTGCTTTATCTCGGTAACATTACACCCGAGGATTCAGAGGATGATGCTTATTCCGCCACTTTACGGATACTTGAATTTTTCGCACAGCAATATCGCAGTGATCCTGACTTTGCCCGGCTTGTTGACGCGGCGGTGGAGCGGATCGTAGCACAAAAGCTGCGTATGTATGAGGACTTCGCTCTTGCCAATGTATTGACGCCAGATAGTGCACTGGAGAACGTGGGTTCTTCTCAGCAGGTGATGTTGGAGGTGGCGCGTAATGCAGTCACGCTGATCAGCCCTGATCCGCAGGAATTAGGCACATTGTTGCCTAATAAGCCAAATCAGGCTGAGCGTATCGTATTCCTGACCGATACTCCCACATACCAACAATGCAGTGGTTGTCTCTCACACGACGCATTGGCAGCGGACGCCCTTCAAAAAGCGGTCGTCCGATTGTATGGACCAAATGGAAGTGGAGAGATCTTTGCCAATCGCGTAGTTTCCTTTCCGCTGACAGAACTTGGATTGATGCTGAATGGAGAAAGTGAGACGGATATTGAATCTTCGCTGGAGAGCGCGGACTGGCTTGTTATTTCCTTTGCGGGTGTGCAGGACGGGCAGATCTCCCTGCTTCGCCGCTTCTTTTCCGAACGTCCCAATCTGCTTCGCAACAGAAATGTGATCCTGTTCTCATTCACGGCTCCGTACTACCTCGATGCAACCGATATTTCCAAAGTAACGGCTTATTATGCACTATACAGCAAGCAGCCAGCATTTGTGGATATCGCCGCGCGTTTGCTTTTCCAACAGATATCTTTGCAGGGCGCGTCGCCTGTGTCCATTCCCGATATTGGGTATGACCTTATCACGCAAACTTCACCTGACCCGACACAGATTATTCCATTGGCTTTGGATCAGGACATCCCTCCTACACCTACAAGTGAAGCTGTTTTTACTCCTACCATCACTACCGCAGTGCCAACCAAGATTCCACTATATCGCATTGGCGATACGATCTCAGTCCGCGCAGGCCCGATCCTTGATCACAATCAGAATATTGTGCCTGATGGGACTGTTGTCCGTTTTATGATGTCCACTCGTGATGAAATCGGGCAGATCCTGCAACAGGTCGAAGCAACGACCTCTGCTGGCATTGCGCGAGCCTCCTTCGCCATCAATGAGCCTGGAAAAGTTGAAATAAGCGCGGCCAGTGAACCGGCAGGGATTTCCGAAGTTTTGCAATTGGATGCGTCCAATGAGGGCGCGGCGGTCACAGTGGTTGTGCCTCAAGTGACTATGACTCCCACCGTCACAACACCGACCGCAACTGCAGTACCTGAAAATGATCTGATCTCGCCAGAAGGGTATCCACGTATTGGCATTTGGCTGCTTGTATTGCTGGCGCTCTCAGGCGGCGCGGCACTGGCGTTTTGGGCGGTGAGCAGAATCTTTTCACCGCGCTGGGGATTGCGTTGGGCACTGTGTGTCTTCCTGGGCGGGCTGTTGGCGTATAACTACCTTGCACTCGATTTCCCGGGCGCGGCTGAATGGATCGCTTCAGAGGCGGGCGCGTTTGGAGTTTTGCTCCTTACATTTGCTGGCCAGGTGATTGGGGCGTTGGGGGCGTGGATCTGGATGCAGTGGTTCAGCGAACGAGCGTCGCCAGCAGACTAATTAACAACAGGACCGCCGCGCTCCATGCCAGGGTGGCTTCGGGCCGGTGTACTAAATACTCCCACGCAGGTTGTGGACGTGCGCGTCGCACAGCAATGGGGAGAGTGGGTGGCTCACTATATCCCAGCAACGCCTGACGAAAACTATCAACTGTATCAGGCCTCTCATCCGGGTGAAGGGACATCGCCCATAGCACGGCTCTCTCCGTGCGGATCGAAACGGCGGGATTGATCTGTCTTAACGGAACCAGGCTCTCGGGGTGGAGGAAGCGTTTGCGCGCATCTGCAGGGGATTCATTTGTGAGCAGGTGATAGAGTGTCGCTCCGAACGCATAAATGTCCGAACGGATGTCGGTATGCGCATCGCTTCCTCCATATTGTTCCAGAGGCGTGTAAAGCGCGGTACCCTGTCCCTGAATGATAGTGATCGTTACCTCTTCCGGTGCCAGGATTTTCACCAGACCAAAATCCACAAGTTTGATCAGCCCGTTCGGCATGAGTTTTAAGTTACTTGGCTTGATATCGCGATGGACGATGGAGGGCTCCTGGCTGTGTAAAAAGGTAAGAGCGTTCGCGAGCTGATCTGCCCAGGAAAGCACATCAATTTCCTTAAGGTAGGATTTTTTGCGACGGGCCTCCAGGAGCAATGTGCGGAGGTCCTTGCCAGGAACATAATCCATCACAAGGTAGTCGCGCGGACCGTTTGAAAAGAAATCTGAGACTTTTGGTAAATTGGGATGATCGAGACGCGCGAGAATAGTCGCCTCGCGTAGGAACTGTTCACGGGCTTCATCGCGGATTTTTTCCGGGAGAGCGCGGTCGTATTCGACCTCTTTCAGAGCACATTGTCGACCCTGCAGGCGAGTATCCTCGGCAAGATAAATGGATCCCATTCCACCCTGACCGATTCGCTCACGGATCTTGTAGCGGCCACGCAATACCTCCCCATTCTTGAGAGGTGGGAGCACTCTTCTCCTTATGTGGTTGTCTTCGTCGTTTCAGGCAGATCTGTTTCGGCGAGGTTCTGCACAGAAACGCGTGTTTATGCTATATTTCAAAGGACTCCATTATTAGCTGAACCCTGATTTTCGCTCAGAGGACAATAAGTCACATCAGGTGTAGACATTAATGCCAGCAGTAGTATTATATACGTGTTTCAATATCCTTGTCATAACTGTTCCGTGAGACTTTCATGAAAAAATCGCCGGAAGAATATCCATTGCTGGTTGCTCAGGAGGGACCGCTGAAAGGTCAGCGCTGGCAGTTGAGTCAGACGATCGTGCTGGGCCGTGAACCCACTTGTGATGTGGTGATTGCTGACCGCCAGATTTCACGCTTTCACGCACGTATCACACCGACTCCCGAAGGGGTAATTCTTGAAGACCTGGGGAGCAAGAACGGCACGCATCATAACGGGGTTTCATTGTCTGCTCCTGTTGTGTTGCAGGATGGCGACCTCGTATCTGTTGCACTGGCGCAACAATTTCTTTTCCTGACTTCAGACGCCACCATGCCATTGCTCGAAGGTGCTAGTCAACCGGGCCGCCTGATGATGGATCAAAAATCGCGGCGTGTTTGGGTGAACCAACAGCAACTTGTCCCTCCGCTTTCGGCACAGCAATTCAAATTGTTGTGGCTATTGTATGAAAGCCATGGGCAGGTCGTCAGCCGTCCTGATCTGGTTTCCACTGTATGGGGAGATGAACAGGCTGCCGGGGTATCTGACCAGGCGTTGGACGCCTTAATCCGCCGCCTGCGTGACCGCCTCGGCGCGCTGGATCCAACGCACCAATATATTGATACCGTTCGTGGACACGGGATACGGCTGGATAACCCACCCAACTAGTGGTCTGTTGGCTAAATAGTGCACGAAATTTCTTGCCGGGTCTGGGCGAACGTGGTAGGGTTGGTCATCCGCTGAAAAGAGGAGATGAACCATGCGCGGTCGAAAGCCGGAGAAATTTCAGTTGAAAGCGACGGATAAAGCCTACGTGCGCAAGCTGCTGCGAGACGGTGCAACACCGTGGCGGATTGCGGGCCGGGCTCAGATTTTGTTGCAACGAGCCGATCAAGGTCAGCGGGTTCGCTCTTTGAGCGAAAAGTTCGCGCAGAGCGCCTCGACCATTTGGCGGATTTGCCAACGCTATCGTGACGGTGATCTGCAAGCCGCCTTATACGATGCTCCTCGACCGGGCCGGCCACGCGTTTTTTTCCAGAGATCAACGCAAGGCCATTGAACGACTGTCGCGGCGCGAACCTGAAAGCGTCGGCCGGCATGCGACGCATTGGTCGTTTCGGAGTTTGGCAGAAGCGACCGTCGAGCAGGGATATGCCGATGCCATCGATTACACAACCGTTCGCGAAATTTTGTATGCTGCCAAGTTGCGCCTGCCGCTTTTTCGTTTTTGGAAGACTACCGTCTGGGACGATGAAGCTGTAGCGCGGGCTCTCAAAATTCTCTGGTATTACGAACGAATCGAGAGCCTGTGGCAGCGCGGGGAAGTCCTGCTCGCGGCCGATGAGAAACCCAACCTGCAGGTTCTGGAACGGGTGTATCCGAAGCAACCGATGAGAGCGGGTCAGATCGAACGCGTGGAGTTTGACTATGATCGGCATGGGACGATCAATTTGTTGGCGGGCTTGACCTTGTGTACTGGGCATATGTATGCCGAGTGTTTGGATAAGAATGATGGTGAACATTTTCGTCCGGCCATTCAACGCTTTCTTCATCCCTATAGTTGGGCTCATCGCATTCACTTGATTATTGACAATGGTTCCAGCCATACCAGCCAGGAAACTACGGAATTCTTTGAGACCCGCAAGCCGCGTGTCCACGTGTTGTTCACTCCGACAAATGCTTCCTGGCTTAATCAAGCCGAATCCTTGCTCGAGGCTTTCAGCACCCGCTATCTGATCCGCGGCAACTGGTGTAGTCGCACCCATATGGTTGAGCACATTATCGGGAGCAAGCAAGAGTACAATCAACGGTACGCACATCCTTTCGACTGGCAATGGACCTGTCGCGACTTCCTCTATTGGCTCAACAACACTCCTGGATTAATTCGTTGCAAAACTTAGCCAACACACCACTAGCGAGCACGGGACCACTGAAACAGTCCAATGCCTGCCAGAACGCTTTGTCGGAGAGGTGCGTGAGGTCGAGAAGGATCCCAAGCTCCTCCATCGTGCGGAGCAGTTTGATCCCATCGGGT